>NZ_JACARP010000039.1:0-31635 GCF_013386595.1 Brevundimonas sp. P7753
AATTCTCAGGGGCACGTCAGACGCACGAAAGGTGGAATGAACACCAAGCTGCACGCCGGGCCCCATGCGAACGGACGCCCGATAAGTCTGTTCATGACGGCAGGCCAGGTCAGCAACTACATCGGTGCCGCCGCGATGCTGGACAGTCTGCCCCGGGCGCAACGGCTGCTGGGAGATCGGGGCTATGACGCAGACGGGTTCAGGACGCCCTGCAGGCCAAGGGGCATTACAGCCTTCATCCCAGGCCGCAAATCCCGCACAGAGCCCGTTCGCTATGACAAACGTCGCTATAAACGGCGCAACCGCATTGAGATCATGTTTGGGCGGCTAACCGGCGGCGCATTGCAACCCGTTATGATCGCTGCCCGAACGTCTTCCTCTCCGCCATAGCACTCGCCGCAACCGTGCTCTTCTGGCTATGAATCCTGAGTCTAGGGTCCCCGCATAGCTCATCCTCTCAATGAAATTAAGTCGATCACCGCTGCGGCGCTATAAGCTGACGGATTACTCCGATTAAGTCACCTGACGCTTCTCCAGCTTCCGCGCCAGGGTGCGGCGATGCATGCCCAGACGGCGCGCGGTCTCGGAGATGTTGAAATTGGTCTCCGCCAGGACCTCGTGGATGCGCTCCCACTCCAGCGTCTTGATCGAGGTCGGGCGGGCGCTGAGCGCGGCATCGGGATCCCCGTCCTGCCGTGCGAAGGCGGCCTCAATCTCGTCGGTGCCGGCGGGCTTGGCCAGGTAGTGACGGGCGCCCAGCTTGATGGCCTCGACGGCGGTCGCGATGCTGGCGAAGCCGGTCAGGACCACGATGTCCAACTCAGGATCAAAGGCGTGCAGGGTCTGAACGCAGGTCAGACCCGAGGCCGCCCCCAGCTTCAGGTCCACCACGGCGTAGCGCGGGTGATGCACCTGCAACAACTCAACCAGTTGGTCGTGGCTGCGAGCCGAGACGACTTCATAGCCGCGCCGCTCGAACGACTTGCGCAGGGTCTTGGCGAAGGCCTCGTCGTCCTCGACGATCAGCAACTGGCGGGGGGCGTCGATCGGATCGGTCATTTCGCAGCCAAGGCCTCCAGAGGCAGTGTCAGACGGACGCAGGCGCCGCCGTCGCGTCGGTTGCGGGCCGCGACGCCGCCGCCCAGCTTGCGCATCACATTAACCAGCAGGAAGAGGCCCAGCCCCGCCCCTGCCCGGCCCTTGGTGGATTGATAGGGCTGGCCCATGCGTTCGAGGATTTCGGGCGCGAATCCTGGGCCGTCATCGTTGAACTCGACCGACAGCAGTTCGTCGTCCAGAGACGCGGCGATGACCATACGCTCAGCCCCCGCCTCGTGAGCGTTGTCCAGCAGGGCGCTGAAGACCTGTTTCAGAGCCGGGTCGGCGATGATGCGTGGATCGCGCGGCGTCGGTCCGCGCAGGACCACAGCCATGGCGTCGTTCGACTTTTCACACCAGTCGGCCACGATCTCGGACAGGAAGCCGCCCAGGGTGGTGATGGTCGGCGCTTCGCCGCGCGCCTCGCCCGCCGACATCAGGATGCCGGTGACGATGGTCTTGCAGCGTTCGACCTCGGCCTGCATCTCGGCGATGTCGGAGGTCAGATCGGCGTCGGCGGTCAGGGCCGGCATACGCTTCCAGTCGCTGAGGATGACCGACAGCGAGGCCAGGGGCGTGCCCAACTCATGCGCGGCGCCGGAGGCCAGCAGGCCCATGCGGACGATGTGGTCCTGTTCCGCCGCCTGCTGCCGGGCGTCGGCCAGGTAGGCGTCGCGAGCGCGGACGTTCTGGGTGGTGCGGGTGACGAAGGCGACCAACAGCACGGCGATCAGGATGAAGTTGACCAAGGCCCCGGCCTGGATCAGCCCCATGTGGGCGTCGGTGCCCGGCGGCAGAAGCAAGGTCTGGTGCCAGACCGCCAACCACGCCAGACAGCCGCTGGTCACTAGGACGAAGCCCCAGGCATAGGGCGGGCGCAACAATACCGCCGCCAGCGCGATCTGCATCAGATAGAGGGCGGCGAAGGGATTGCTGGTGCCGCCGCTAAAAAAAAGCAGCCAGGTCAGGGCGGCCACGTCCACAAACAGGGCCAGCATCAGTTCGGGGTCGGTGACGCTCTGACGCCGCAAGGTGACCGGCGCGCTGGCCAGGTTCATCACCGCCAGCCCGGTCGGGGCCAGCAGCAACACCCCCAGCGGCAGCGGGATCTTTAGCCCCCAGTGGACCACGGCGATGGTCACCACCTGACCGATGACCGCCAGCCAGCGCAGCTGGATCAGCAGCAGCATGTTGCGCCGTCCGGCAGCGCCCGGCGACACCGGTGCCTCGGCCCGGTCGTCCAGGCCCAGCAGGCTGCGTGCGAAGCTGGCCGCGCTCATCGCATCGCTCTCCGGCGCTTTTCCTCACGCCAGAACAGGACGAAACCCGCCCCCGACATCAGGGCCAGCCCGAACCAGGTCAGGGCGTAGATCAGATGGCTGTTGGGGAAGCTCACCACGGTCAGCCCGCCCCGCGGCCAGCCGCCGGGATTGGGCGCAGCGTCGGCGTCGATGAAATAGGACGCGACCGGCCCGGCAAGCCCCCTCGCCCTGGCGATCCCCGCCACGTCGCGAGAGAACCAGCGATCGCCCGCCGGGTCATTGGCGCGCAGGAAGCCGCCGTCCGGTTCGGTCAGGCGCAGCGGGCCGACGACCCTGGCCTGCCCCTCGACCTGGCCCGACGCGCGATCCGCCGGCTTCTGGCGCTCGGAGGGGACGAAGCCGCGGTTGATCAGGACGGTGAAGCCGCGATCCGTCACCAGCGGCGTGACGACCCAATAGCCGGGGCCGAGGTCCGTCACCGCCTTCACCAACGTCTCGCGCCGATGATCGAAGCGGCCGCTGACGACGACCCTTCGATACTGATCGGCCTGACGCGTAATGGTCTGCTCCGGCGGCGGCGCGGCGACGGGCGCGGCGTGGATGCGGGCGTCGACCTGACGGATCAGCTCCTGCTTCCAGGCCAGCCTTTGCACCTGCCAGACGCCCAAGGCGGAGAAGCCCGCGAACAGGACGGCGAACATCACCGCGCCCAGGATCAGGGCGGTCATGCTGCGCGGCGGCCGGGCGGGTCGCGACGACGGCTCTATGGCGCTTCTCCCCTGCCTCGCCCTGTCAGGCTCAGCCCATGGTCTGCATGTCGTGGGTGGGCATCATGTTGACGTTCAGGTGATACATCACCCAGACCGAACCCGCGACGGCGATCACCACCACCACGATGGTGAAGATCAGGGCCAGCATGTTCCATCCGCCCTCGGACTTATGGTTCATGTGCAGGAAGAAGATCATGTGGACGATGATCTGCACCACGGCGAAGGCCGTGATGATCAGACCCGTCGCCGCCGCCGGCAGGGCGCCGGTCATGACCAGCCAGAACGGGATCGCCGTCAGCACGACCGACAGCAGGAAGCCGATCATATAGGTCTTGAACGAGCCGTGATCGTGGTCGTCGCCGTGGTGATCGTGGTGATCGACCGCGTGGTCGTTGTGGGCCTCGGCGCTCATCGCAGCATCCCGAACAGATAGACGAAGGTGAAGACGCCGATCCAGATGACGTCCAGGAAGTGCCAGAACAGGCTGAGGCACATCAGGCGGCGCTTGTTGGCCGGGATCAGGCCCTTCCGCCAGACCTGGACCATCAGCGTGACCAGCCAGATCGTGCCGAAGGTGACGTGCAGGCCGTGGGTGCCGACCAGAACGAAGAAGGCCGACAGGAAGCCGCTGCGCTGGGGCGTGGCGCCCAGGTGGATCATGTGGGCGAACTCATAGAGCTCGATCCCCAGGAAGCAGAGGCCGAAGACGCCGGTGATCGCCAGCCAGGCCTGCATCTGGGCCGTGCGGTTCTTGACCATGGCCAGCATGGCGAAGCCGTAGGTGATCGACGAGAACAGCAGCATCGACGTGTTCAGCGCCACCAGCGGCAGGTCGAACAGGTCCTTGGGCGCAGGCCCGGCGGCGTAGTTGGCGCCGATCACCCCATAGACGGCGAACAGCATCGCAAAGATGAGACAGTCGCTCATCAGATACATCCAGAAGCCCAGCATGGTGCTGTGGCCTTCCGGGTGATGCGGCTCCTCGACCGGGTGGTAGATCGGCCGCCCGGCCTCGTCGACGTAGTCGGGGTTCAGAGAGGAAGCGTGGCTCATCGGATCACCCCTTCGCCGCGGCGGCCGCCAGGGCCTTGGCCAGAGTCTTGGTGTGCGCGTCTTCCGTCGCCTGCACCGTCTCGGCCGGGATGTAGTAGTCGCGCTTGTAGTTGAAGGTGTGGAAGATGGCGTAGGCGATCAGGGCGAAGAAGCTCAGCGCCGCCAGCCACCACATGTACCAGATCAGGGCGAAGCCCATGACCGTCGACAGGCCGGCCAGGATCACCCCCGCGCCCGTGTTGGACGGCATGTGGATGGGCTTGTAGCCGTCGGTCGGGCGCTCATAGCCGCGCGCCTTCATGTCCCACCAGGCGTCCGAGTCATGGATGATCGGCGTCTTGGCGAAGTTGTAGTCCGGCGGCGGCGAGGAGGTGGACCACTCCAGGGTGCGGCCGTGCCACGGGTCGCCCGTCTCGTCGCGCAGCTTGTCGCGGTTGATGATGGAGACGGCGAACTGGATCAGCATGGCCAGGATGCCGACGGCGATAATGCCGACGCCGACCGCCGCGATGACGAACCAGATCTGATAGGCCGGATCGTTGAAGACCCGCATCCGGCGCGTCACGCCCATGAAGCCCAGGACGTACAGCGGCATGAAGGCGACCCAGAAGCCGACCACCCAGCACCAGAAGCTGACCAGGCCCCACTTCTTGTCCAGCTTGAAGCCGAAGGCCTTGGGCCACCAGTAGTTGATGGCGGCGAACAGGCCGAACAGCACCCCGCCGATGATGACGTTGTGGAAGTGGGCGATCAGGAACAGCGAGTTGTGCAGCACGAAGTCGGCCGGCGGCACCGCCAGCATGACGCCCGTCATGCCGCCGATCACGAAGGTCAGCATGAAGGCGACCGTCCACATCATCGGCAGTTCGAAGCGAATGCGGCCGCGGTACATGGTGAACAGCCAGTTGAACAGCTTGGCCCCTGTCGGGATCGAGATGATCATCGTCGTGATCCCGAAGAAGGAGTTCACGGATGCGCCCGAGCCCATGGTGAAGAAGTGGTGCAGCCACACCAGGTAGGACAGGATGGTGATCACCACCGTCGCATAGACCATCGACGTGTAGCCGAAGAGCTTCTTGCCCGAGAAGGTCGAGGTGACCTCCGAGAAGACGCCAAACAGCGGCAGGATCAGGATGTAGACCTCGGGGTGACCCCAGATCCAGATCAGGTTCACGTACATCATCGGGTTGCCGCCGAAGTCGTTCGTGAAGAAGTTGGTGCCGATGTAGCGGTCGGCCGACAGCAGGGCCAGAACGGCGGTCAGCACCGGGAAGGAAGCCACGATCAGGACGTTGGCGCACAGCGAGGTCCAGGTGAAGACCGGCATCTTCATCAGGCCCATGCCCGGCGCACGCATCTTCACGATGGTCGCGATCAGGTTGATGCCGGACAGGGTCGTGCCCACCCCCGCGATCTGCAGGGCCCAGATGTAATAGTCGACCCCGACGCCGGGGCTGTAGCCGATCCCGGAAAGCGGCGGATAGGCCAGCCAGCCCGTGCGCGCGAATTCGCCGACGAACAGCGACATCATCACGACGATCGCGCCGGCCGTCGTCATCCAGAAGCTGAAGTTGTTCAGGAAGGGGAAGGAGACGTCGCGCGCCCCGATCTGCAACGGCACCAGATAGTTCATCAGGCCGGTGATCATGGGCATGGCCACGAAGAAGATCATGATCACGCCGTGGGCGGTGAAGATCTGGTCGTAGTGGTGAGCGTTCAGGTAGCCCTCGGCGCCGCCGAAGGCCATGGCCTGCTGCAGGCGCATCATCAGCGCGTCGGCGAAGCCTCGCAGGAACATGACGAGGCCAAGGATCATGTACATGATCCCGATCTTCTTGTGGTCCACCGTCGTGAACCACTCGGTCCAGAGGTAGCCCCACAGCTTGTAGCGGGTGATCAGGGCCAGGGTCGCCAGGCCGCCGAGAACGACGACGGCGAAGGTGACCACCAGGATGGGCTCGTGGAACGGCAGGGCGTCCCAGGTCAGCCTTCCGAAGATCATGGATGCGATTTGATCAGTAGACATGTGGGTCAGGCGCTCAGGATTGCGACGCGGGCGCGTCGGCGGCGGCAGGCGCGGTGAAGGCGGAGACGAAGGACGGGGCGGACTGGGCCAGTTCGGTCGCCTGGCCCGGACGCGCCAGGCCGGCCCCCATGACGCGAGCGGTCGGCGTCGACCGGGTCATCTCGGCGGCCAGTTGCTGGCGACGGCGGGCGGCGTCGACGGCGGCCTTCTCGGCCTCCAGCGGGGTGCAGACGGCCATGACGTAGGAGTCGCCCGAGCCCAGAACGGCCTCGCCGCGACGGGCGTACTTGTCATAGGCCAGCGGCCAGGTGGCGTGGACGGCGGTCAGGCCCAGGCCGCCCTTCTTGTCGATGGCCATCATCTCGCCCATGCACATCTTGCCCGGCTCGACGCACATGTTCAGCACGGCGTCGAACAGGCCCTCGTCGACCGAGGCGTAATGGATGACCGGCACCTTCTCGCTGGGCTTTTCCAGCTCCAGATAGGTATCGCGATCCAGGCTCTTGCTGGCTGCGCGAACGCCCGCGACCCACTGGTCGAAGCCGGCGTCGTCCAGGCCATGGAAGGCGAAACGCATATTGGAGAAGCCGTCGCCCGAATAGTTGGCCGAGAAGCCGACATACTCGCCCGGACGGTTGATGACGGCGTGCAGCTTCGTCTCCATGCCCGGCATGGCGTAGATCTGACCAGCCAGGGCGGGGATGTAGAAGGAGTTCATCACCCCGGTCGAGGTGATGTGGAAGCGGATCGGCCGATCGACCGGCGCGGCCAGTTCGTTGACCGTGGCGATGCCGTACTCAGGGTAGATGAACAGCCACTTCCAGTCCATGGCGACCACGTTGACCTGAAGCGGCTCCACCCCTTCGGCGACGGCCTGACCCTTGTTGACCCGGTCCAGCGAGCGGTAGGGGTCCAGCAGGTGGGTGCCCGACCAGGTGATGGCCCCCAGGCAGATGATGATCAGCAGCGGCGCGGCCCAGATCACCAGTTCCAGATGGGTCGAGTGATCCCAGTCCGGCTCGTAGCGGGCTTCCTTGTTCGACTCCCGATACTTCCAGGCGAAGAAGATGGTCAGCGCCATCACCGGGATGATGATGATCAGCATCAGGAAGACCGACATCAGCAGCAGGTCTCGCTGCTGGGCGGCGATATCCCCGGCGGGCGACAGCACCACGGCTTCACAGCCGGGCAGCAGGGCCAGCAAGGGCAACAACAGAAGGGGTCGCAGGCGGCGCACGAAGGCTCCTGTCCGGAAATGAGGCTCTGGCACGGTCATTGTGCGCCGCCCCTACCCCCGGCCGCCAAGAGACGACATTGGACAATCCGTCCTATCCCCCCCGACGCCGATCGGGAGCAAATGGCGGCTTTCGTCATTCTTACCATGTCGGCGCGCGTGTCGCGCCCGGGTCCAGGGAACGTCATCGGTCATGAACGCCACCAGCGGCGCGCCTTCTTCAGAGTCCCTTGAGCGGGACGCCAGCCAGATCAACGCGCGACACGGCAAAATCGACGCCGGAGAAATCGCGATCGGCGTGATCATCGGTCGCACGTCGGAATTCTTCGACTTCTTCGTCTATGCGATCGCCTCGGTCGTGGTCTTCCCGCAGCTGGTCTTCCCCTATGCAGGGCCGCTAGGCGGGACCCTGCTCTCCTTCGCCGTCTTCGCCGTGGCCTTCCTGGCTCGTCCCCTCGGCACGGCCCTGTTCATCGAGATCGACCGACGCTTCGGACGCGGGACGAAGCTGACCATCGCCCTCTTCCTGCTGGGTCTGTCCACCGTCTGCCTCGGCTTCCTGCCCAGCTACGCCCAGGCGGGCCACTGGGCGGCGGTCATGCTGATCGTGCTGCGCATCGGTCAGGGCGTGGCCCTGGGCGGCGCCTGGGACGGCATGGCCTCGCTGCTGGCCGTCAGCGCGCCCGAGAACCGTCGCGGCTGGTACGCCATGGTGCCGCAGCTGGGCGCGCCCTTCGGCCTTATCGTGGCCAGCGCCCTGTTCGCCTACTTCCTCAGCAAGCTGTCGGCCGCCGACTTCCTCGACTGGGGCTGGCGCTATCCCTTCTTCGTGGCCTTCGCCATCAACGTCGTGGCCCTGTTCGCCCGCCTGCGCATCGTGGTGACGCCCGCCTTCCAGGCCGCCTTCGAGACTCTGGAGCTGCACCCCGCCCCGGTCGGCAAGACCGTGCGTGAAGAAGGCGGCGGCATCGTCATCGGCGCCTTCGCCCCCCTGGCCAGCTTCGCCATGTTCCACATGGTGACGGTGTTCCCCCTGTCCTGGGTCTTCCTCTACACCGAGGAGGCGCCCAGCCGCTTCCTGATGATCGAACTGGTCGGCGCCGTCTTCGGCCTCGCCGCCATCCTGGCCTCGGGCTGGCTGGCCGATCGCTACGGCCGTCGCGCCCTGCTGGGCGTCACCGCCGCCGGGATCGCCGCCTTCTCGGGCTTCGCACCGCAGATGCTGGACGGCGGCCCCGTGGGCGAGCTGGCCTACATGATCCTGGGCTTCGTCCTGCTGGGCCTGTCGTTCGGTCAGGCTTCCGGTTCGATCGCCTCCAGCTTCAGCCTGGCCAACCGCTACACCGCCTCGGCCCTGACGTCGGATCTGGCCTGGCTGTTCGGCGCAGGCTTCGCTCCGCTGGCGGCGCTGGCCCTGTCGGGCAAGTTCGGTCTGGCGGCCGGTGGCGGCTATCTGCTGTCGGGCGCGGTCTGCACCCTGCTGGCCCTGTGGCTGAACCGCGAACTGGGCCGCGGCCGGGCGGGCGCCAAGACCTGACTCCCCGTCCCACAGTATCTACCCCATCTTATCGGGGGCGCGATCCGGATCGCGCCCCCTTTTTCATGCGTTCTCGCCCCCATGCGCGGTCGCTCCCCGACGCCCCGCGTCATCAAGGTTATCAGCGATTCACGATGGCGCTTAAGCGCCCGCTAAGCCTGTCTGATCGCGTGAAGTTAAGAGCCGCCAAGTAGCTTAGCGTTGACACCAAGGGTGATGAGGACGTCATGACCAGTTCAATGCCGGCAAAACGCCGTACTTTTCTTGCGATCGCCGCTGGCCTGACCGCCATTCTGGCGCCGCAGATGGCATCGGCGGGGCCGACGGCGGGCCATTCTTACCGACTGCGGGCCACGGTGCCGGTCGCCTGCTGGGTGCGCCCTGCCGGAACCGTCATGGCGGAAACCGGCCGCTCGGGCTCTGTCGTCGAGGCCTGCAACAGCCCTGGCGGCTTCACCGTCTCGGCCCAGTACCGTCCGCTCGCAGCCAGCGAGAAGGCCAAGATCATCTACGGCGATCGCTCGCTGAACCTGGCCAAGAGCGGCATGCTGGAACTGCGCCGCTCGAACATGGCGACGATCCGCACCGTCGATTATCGCTTCGACGAGGTGGAGCTGGAACAGCCTCTCATTCTGGCCCTGACGATCCAGCCGATCTAAACAAACTACAGCCTAATGCTGAAACGCCCCGCAGGATCTGCGGGGCGTTTTCGTTTCCAACAAGCCGGTTGTGCGATCAGATCGCCGCGACAGTGAAAGTCAGGGTGTCGCTATACTCACCGGCGCGCTTGCCCGCGACATCGCCGATCCGCACGGTCAGCGGATAATCGTCGCGCCGCGCCGTCTGGGACACGACATTGATCGTATCCACGCGCTGCAGGTTGATGTCCTGGGTCCCGAGCTTGAGATTGTAATCGACATACCAGGCCGTCGCACCCTGACGCAGTCGCCCGCGATTGGCCGAGGTGATCGAGACGCGATACCCGCCCGTGCTGTGGACATAGAGGGCGGTATTCAACGGTCGCGCACCCTCGGTCAGTTCGCCCAGATCGATGACAGGCGTGCCGTTGGGACGCGAAAACTCGCCCTTGAGCCCAATGGCGGCGGCGGCGGCGAGATCAAGCACCAGAGTCACCGGACGCGTGGCGTGGATCGTCCCGTTGGCCTGCTCGACGAACAGGTTGGCGACCTGAGTATATCGTCCCTGAGCCACGCCCGCCTCAGGCAAGGCGGCGAAGGTGATGCGGGCCGGTATTTGTTCGCCCTGCTTGATCGAGACGCTGGTCCCGTTCCGCCTTGCGCTCTCGCCTGATCGCGGCGTGATATCGACGCCGCCGTAATCGACATCGACAAGCGTATAGCGCACGCGGTTGGCGCCGCCCGGAGTCGTCAGACCAAACGCTTCGCCTTGCAGCGAGGCCAGGATATTGCCGTTGCAGGGCGTCCCCCCGCTGTTCACCAGCAGGACGTCGAAGCTGCGCTGGGCGACCTCGTCTTCCAGGGGGTTGTAGCGGATCACCCATTGATCCAGCGCCGGCTGGATCGTCAGATTGCACTTGGCCTGGGCCGAGGCTTGATCCGGGATCAGCGCCAACAGACCAAGAACCGCCGCGGCGGCGAAGGATTTCGAGAGGGTGGAGACCATGATCGTCTTCCTTCCGTTCATTGGTCGGTGATGTCGACCGACACGGCGACAGTCTTGAGATCCAGCAGGCCTTCATTGTCGGCTGGAACCGTGAATTCGAACCCGGCGGCGGGCGAAGTGAAGAGCTCGACCCGATAGGTCTTGCCCGGAATCAGCTTCTGGATGGCGAACCGCCCGACCGAGTTGGTGAAGAAGAGCTCCGGCTCGGCCGTGGGATCATCAAGCAAACGAACGCGACCCGAGATCAACGCGGCAGGCTTGCCGGCGTTGCCGACCATCCGGCCCAGGGCCGAGACGAAGGCGTCGCTGCCGACCTGGATGGCGTAGCCGCTCTTGTAGCCCGGCCGCACGCGCCGCACGCCTTCGCCGATGTCGTAGCCCGGCGGCACGCCCAGCACGTCATAGCGCACCGACTGATCGACATAGGAGGTCAGGGTGTTGGACACCGCCGGCCCCAGGGCGCCGCTGCGCGAGGTGTAGTTCCCGCGCTCGAACGACTCGCCGACGATCACCGGCTTATCCTCCAGCGACTGGTGCGGATAAAGAATGGCGAAGCTGTCGTAGATGTTGCGCCCGATGGCGACCTTTCCGCCCGCCGTCGAGATCGAGGTGCCGATGCGCAGCGACGTCACCTGTTCGTCGGTGATGTTGCTGAAGCTCTGGCCGAAGGCCGAGTGCGTCAGGCTGGCGTCGAAGCGGTTGGCGATATAGTCGAGCTGACCGCTGAGCGTGCCGGGACCGTCGTCATAGGTCGAAGCCACGGAATAGCCGAAGGAACCGACGCGGTTTTCCGTCGACTGCTGGAAGCGTACGCTGCCGCTGTTGCGGGCCGAGCTATAGCGCGCCTCGCCGCGACGGTCGTAGCGGGGTTGCCAGACCAGGGCGATGGTGGCGCCGACGCCGTTGGCGCCGCCCGTGCCGAAATCATTGCCGAAATCGACCCACTCCGCCCCGACCTGCACGCTCCATTGCGGCGTGAAGCGATAGGAGCTGACGGCGTTCACGGCATAGGAGTCGCTATTGGTCCCGCGCCCCATCCGATAGGAGGCGCTGAGCGTCGCGGTCCAGTCCTCGGTGAACTGATGCGAATAGGCGCCGGTGAACACCCACGAAGTCGGGTTGGAGCCGAACTCATTGCCCAGGGTGGCGTAATCCTCGGACGTAAAGTCCGCCACGACCGTCCAGCTGTCGTAGGTCTCGCCCAGATCGACGAAGTGGTCATAGCTCAGCGCATAGGCGTAGCCCGACCCCGCGTCGCCGTTGCTGGCCGAGGCGTCGACCTGCAGCCGCGCGCCGTTGCGCAGGATGAACTGGGTCTGGCCGGTGACGTTCTGAACGGTTTCGGACGCCTGCAAGCCCAGACCGACGGCCGGCTTGTTCATGAAGGCCTTGCGCCAGAAACCGCTGAAGGCCAGCGAGCCGTCGGAATAGTCCGGGGAGCCGAAGGTCCCGGAGTTGGTCACGCCCAGATAGGCGCCGTACTCGTAATCCCCCGGCTCCAGCTCGATCGAGTCAAGATAGGCGCTGTAGGACACCGTCTCGCGGCGACCCGACTCGTTCTGGATTTCCAGCTGGACGTCGTTCGAGCCGGCGTCGAGCGGCAGGTTGGACAGGTCGTACTGGCCCGGGTCCAGACGGAATTCGCGCACAAAGACCCCGTTGCGCAGCACGCGCACGGTCGAGGATTCCTGCAGCACCAGTTGGCGGCCGCCGGACAGGACATTGTTGCGGAAGCTGTCGAAGCGTTGCTTCTGGCGCGTGACGCCGACGCCGCCCATTTCGGCGAAGCCCTGACGGCCCCGCGTCTCGACGTTCAGATCGCCCAGATACCAGCGACGGTACTCGGCCGGCTGGTCGAAGACGAAGCGCGCATAGCGGCGCTCGACTTCATAATTGCCCGAAAACTGCTCCTCGCGCCCCTGAACATCGGCCTCGAACACCAGCCCCTTGTAGCGGACGGCGCCGTTCAGGAAGACGCTGGGCGAGGTCACGTCGCCTGTCGACTGGCGTCGCGACACGGCCAGGTTGGTGTTCAGATAGGCGCTGAAGTTTTCCGCCGCCTCGCCCGGCTCCTCGGGCCGACCGCCCTGGAACAGGGATTCGACCGAGCGCTTGGTCGGATCGATGCGCAGCACCAGAACCGCCAGCTGATCCGGGTCGTAGTCCAGCGAAATGCCGGTGGTGTTGATCTCTTCCGGGGCGAAGGACTCCACGCCTTCCAGCTGCGTCTTCAACTCCGCCTGCGCCTCGGGCGTCAGCAGCGGGTCGATCAGCGCCCGGAACCCGGCGCTCTCAACGATGAAGCGGTCGTCGCGCGTCAGCAGCACCGGCATTTCGCCCAGCACACGCCGGTTGAAGTTCAGCGGCACCGTCATGGCGATGTCGCGGTCGTACGGATTGATGTTCGGACGCGTCTGCGGCGCCGGAGCAGCGGCGGGCGCGGCCTGAACCGGAGCGACGGCCTCGGCCGACTGCGCCCCGACCTGCGACGCCGTCTGCATCAACCCCAAGGCTTGAGCGTGCGCCCAGCCGCCCGGCGTCGCCATGACAGCCGTGGCCAGCGCGATCTTCGACGCTGCGCCCCGCAACGCCTTCCCCCCCGTCGATCTCATCGTGCGAATCGCACGCTGACGGGCTTGGCCGGGTCCAGTTCGACCCCGGTCGGCAGCTTGAACGTCCGCTTGCCGCCCAGGGGCGCCAGATAGCCGACGCCCACGGTCTGAGAGATGGCGTTGCTGTCGTATTCGCGACGGAAGGCCTGGCCCGCCTTGTCGGTGCCTTCCACGATCCAGGTGGCGCCGCTCATCAGGGCGTAGCGCTTGCCGGTGTTTGTCACCACGATCTCGATGCCCGGCTCGGCTTGCGGCGCGGGCGGGGCTTCTCCCCCGCTCAGGCTGGGATCGACGTCGGGCGTCGGCGGCGTCACCATGGCCGGCGTCACCGAGACGACCTCGATCTTGGGCTGGGCGCCGGGCGGCGCCACGACGATCAAAGCCTTCATCGTATAGAGGACCTGCACCGACAGCGCCCCGCCGTCTTCTGGGGCGATCGGAGCAGTCGCAACTGGCAACTGCTTCACCCACAGATAATAGGCTTGCGACGAATCAAGCGTCGGCTGGCCGACCCATTGCACACGAACCACCTGCCGCCCGCCAACAGGCACAATACCCTGCGGCGGGAAGACCAGAAAATCCTCATCCGCGGGCGTCTCGACAATGTCGCCGTTGGCGTCGATCTCCATGCGGGTGATCATGGTCTCGAACGGCAGGGCAGCTGCCCCGACATTGCCGACCTCAATACGGGCGGCCGATCCGGCGCCCGTGGTGGTCAGTTCGGACACCATGGGCGAGACGCGCATGGCCCAGGCGGCCGACATGACCAGCAGGCCCGCCGCCAGACCGCCGATCAGGGCGCCCAGACGGTTGAAACGCAAGAAGCGAAAGCCGGATCGCAGCATCAATCGTTACTCCCCCGAGGCCGTCCACGGACCGCCATCTCAAGAAATTCTATGCGGACTGGTCCGCAGCTTAGGCACCCAGGGCGCGCAGCTGAAAACCTAGCAAGCAATGGTCACTGAAACGAAAACGGGGAGAGCCGCGAAGCTCTCCCCGAAGTCGGTCGTCTTCGACGTCTTAGTTGGCCGAGATCAGTACGCTGACAGTGCCTTCATAGTTACCGGCCAGCAGAGCCTGGTTCGGCTTGGCGATGTTCACGTTCAGCGACATAGGCGATTTCCAGGCGCCGTGGCTCTTCGAGCCCAAACCGACGCCCGAGGCAACCGTCCAGCTTTGCGATTGAGCAGCAACAGCGCTGTTCGGGTTGCCCGCCTTATAGGTGGCGGTGACCGAGAAGGGCAGCTTGTTGGTGAAGACGCTCGAGTCGTAGCCACCATTGTTGTCGCTTTCCAGGTCGGTCTTGGTGATCTTCACCGTGTTGGCAGTATTGCAGCCAGCAGCGTTGGTGTTGATCTCGACCGAGGCGTTCTGGGTCATGTTGAACAGGTTAGCCGGGCCAGCGTTTTCATCGGCATAGATGCCGATGGTGCCGAAGTTCAGCGTTTGGTTGGTGCTGGAACCGCTGTAGTAGGCGCAGTCGGTGGCGACATTGCCCTTCAGGGTGAAGGTGGCCGAACCGGTGTCACCCACCGAACCGATGTTGCCGCCCGACTGGCCAATGGCGTGCCAAGCCGAGATCGGCGAGTTGCCCAGTTCTGCATTGGCAGCATTCAAAGCAGCGGTCACGTTGGCGGGATTGAAGATGCCGCCCGGTTGGCCGCCCTGCTCATTGTAGTGCGTACCGGTGACCGGACCCGTCCACTGGCCTTGGTTGATGTTGCCAGCCGAAGCGGCCGAGGCGGTCAGGGCGGCGACGGCGACGCCGGCCAGAATCGAAGCGATTTTCATAGGAATTCTCCAGGTGAGGTTCTGACGAAACTTGTCGACCGAGATGAACAAGCTCCCCCGATCTGCAAACAACATAACAAACTGTAAAAAGATCGGTCAACAAAAAAGACCGCCGTTAGGCATGATTGTGTCGATTCAACTCACAAGGGATAAATAAAACCTCAGACATATACGCAAAAGGCGACCGCCCAAAACATGGACGGTCGTTTGATTTACATTAAATTGAGATTTTTATAGTTAATCTTAGCGCTTCAATAGCTATACGCGCGGCGCCAAGGTGATGTTCAAAACTTCTGAATACTCGCCCGCCAGAAGACCAGATTCGCTCGGGCGGTTCGTCAGAATACGGATGCGGCCCCCGCCTTGGGCGATGCCCTCACCGCTGCTGAGCGTCTTCTTGGCGATCAGGTTTTCACTGTCGAAGGTCCCGCTCAGAACGGCCGGGTTGGGATTGATCGTCGGGATAGCGACGTTCAGCGTGTAGCCCAGACGGCCCGCGAACGGCCCCTCGCCGCGCGGCTTGGTCACATGCGCCAAGCCGCCGCTCTGCGACTGGAAGCTGATGTCGAAGGGGACATTGCAGGACAGGCCGAAGTCCGCTTCGACCTGCTGGCCGCCGGTCAGTTCGCCGAAGTCGATGTCGCCGCCGCCCGACAGGCGGCAGCTGGCCGTGATCTTGCCCTTGACGATGACATCCAGGCTGCTCGCCAGACCGCTGTCCAGCATGGGCTCGGCCGAAGCGGTCGACGCCACCGCCGCCGCCAGCACCAGAGCCATCAGACCGCCGACGCGCGCCATCGGACGCACCGCCGCGCACTTCACTTGTGAAGGGGTCAGAAACCAGCCCACCATTCGCCTCCCACAGCCGCAAGTCGCGGCGCCCCCGCCACCAGGAGGGGGTTCGTTGGTCAGCGTTCCAAGAGATGTGCCATCCCAAAATGGCACACACCCCCAGCAGGCACGGCGTCAGCCCTTGGCCGCAAGGGTTAATGAAACGTTAACGACCGCCGTTCTACGGACGCCGTTAACCTTTGGCAAGCTTTCGCCTCATTTTGGGACATCGCGGATATCATCCGCGTTGAAAATCAGCCGTTCTTGGCGCGACGACGCCAGGCGGTCAGCAGGTGTTCGGTATAGCCGTTGGGCTGTTCGCGCCCCTTGAACACCAGGTCGCAGGCCGCATTCCACGCCGGGCCGTCAAAGGTCGGGGCCAGCGGGCGATAGGCGGCGTCGCCCTCGTTCTGACGGTCCACCACCACAGCCATCCGCTCCAAGGCCGCCCTCACCTCGCCCTCCGTGACCACGCCGTGGCGCAGCCAGTTGGCCAGATGCTGGCTGGAGATGCGCAGCGTGGCCCGGTCCTCCATCAGGCCGACGTCGTGGATGTCCGGCACCTTGGAGCAACCGACGCCCTGATCGATCCAGCGCACGACGTAGCCCAGAATCCCCTGGGCGTTGTTGTCCAGCTCCTGCCGGATCTCGTCGGCGCCAGGCGTCCCCGTCACGAACGGCGGGGTCAGCAGAGCCGCCAATCCCGTGGCGGGACGCTGCGCAAGCTCGGCCTGACGGCCCCAGACATCGACCTCGTGGTAATGCAGGGCGTGCAGGGTCGCCGCGGTCGGCGACGGCACCCAGGCGGTCGAGGCCCCGGCGCGCGGATGGCCCGCCTTGGTCGCCAGCATCTCGCCCATGCGGTCGGGCGCGGCCCACATGCCCTTGCCGATCTGGGCCCGACCGGACAGCCCCGCCTTCAGGCCGATATCGACGTTGCGGTCCTCATAGGCCTTGATCCAGCCGGTGTTGCGCACCGCCTCTTTCCGCACGACCGGCCCGCCCTCCATCACCGAATGGATCTCGTCGCCGGTGCGGTCCAGGAAGCCAGTGTTGATGAAGGCCACCCGCCCCCGGGTCGCCGCGATGCAGTTGGCCAGGTTGACGCTGGTGCGCCGCTCCTCGTCCATGATGCCCATCTTGATCGTCAGCGGCGGCAGACCGACCATGGCCTCGACCGCGCCGAAGACGGCGTCGGCGAAGGCGACCTCCTCGGAGCCGTGCATCTTGGGCCGCACCACATAGATCGAGCCCGCCGAGCTGTTGCGCTGATCCGCCGGGCGCTTCAGGTCGTGCAGGCCGATCAGGCCGGTCATGGCGATGTCCAGCAGGCTCTCGGGCGTCTCGCGCCCCTCCCCGTCCAGCACCGCGTCCGTCGTCAGGTGCAGGCCGACGTTGCGGACCATCAGCAGGCTGCGGCCCTTCAGGGCGAAGGCCGTCCCGTCCGGCGCCCTATAGGAACGGTCGTCGTTCATGCGCCGCTGCATCGTCTGGCCATCCTTGACGAAGCCCGCCGACAGGTCGCCGCGCATCAGGCCCAGCCAGTTGGCGTAGACCAGCCGCTTGTCCTCGGCGTCCACCGCCGCGACGCTATCCTCGGCGTCGGCTATGACCGACAGGGCGGCCTCGACCATCACGTCCGCGACGCCCGCCACATCGGTGCGGCCGATGCGGTGTGCGCGGTCGATGACGATTTCCAGATGCAGGCCGTTGTGGCGCAACAGGACGCCAGAGGGAGCCGCCGCCTCGCCCGCATAGCCGACGAAGACCGCCGGATCGGCCAGACCCGTGGTCCGCCCGCCCGACAGGGCGACGACCAGCCGCCCACCCTCAACCCTGTATTCCACCGCGTCGGCGTGGCCGCCCTCGGCCAGAGGCGCCGCCTGGTCCAGCACGGCGCGGGCGCGGGCGATGACCCTGGCCCCGCGCTCGGGGTCATAGCCGCCGCCCTTAGGCGCCTCGCCCAGGGCGTCCGTGCCATAGAGGGCGTCATACAGGCTGCCCCAGCGCGCATTGGCGGCGTTCAGCAGATAACGGGCGTTGGTCAGCGGCACGACCAACTGCGGCCCGGCCATCGTAGCAATCTCGGGATCGACGTTGGCGGTCTCGGCGTGAGCGTCGGTCCACTCTGCCTCGATATAGCCGATCTCGCGCAGGAAGGCCTGATAGGCCTCGGGGTCCGGTTGGCCCGGATGGGCGCGGTGCCAGTCGTCGAGCTGAGCCTGCAGTTCGTCGCGGCGCGCCAGCAGGGCGCGGTTCTTGGGCGCATATTCGGCCAGCAGCCCTTCCAGCCCGGCCCAGAAGGCGTCGGGCGTGACGCCCGTGCCGGGCGCGGCCTGATCACGGACGAATGCGTCCAGTTCAGCGGCGACGTTCAGGCTTCCGTGGCGGACATAGGTCGTGGACATGGCGCGTTCTCCTTGAGCCTCGACCCTAGCCGCGCGCACCCGCCCTATCCACGGCGAAGAAGGGCAGTTATCTTTGCTGAAACAGCAACGATAAGGCCGCGTCCATGCTCGACGAGTACGAAATCTTCGTCCGCGCCCTGGAAGAGGGCAGCCTGTCCGCCGCCGCCCGGCGGCTTGACTTGTCGCCCGCCGTGGCCTCGCGCCGACTGGCGCGGCTGGAGGACCGGCTGGGCGTGCGGCTGATCGAGCGCACGTCGCGCAGGCTGGCCCCCACCGAGGCCGGGCGCATGGTCTATGACGGGGCGGTGCGCATTCTCGACGGGGTGGACGATCTGGAAAGCCTGGTGTCGCGCCGCACGACCCAGGCGCGCGGCATGCTGCGGGTATCGGCCCCGACCTCGTTCGGACGGCGGCGGCTGGCGCCCCTGCTGACGCCCTTCCTCGACGCCCATCCCCGGCTGACGTTGGAACTGAACCTGACGGACGCCTTCGTCGATCTGATGGCCGAGGACGTGGACGTAGCCGTCCGCATCGGCAGCTATGAGGCGGGCGATCCCGCCATGCACCGGCTGGCTCCCAACCGCCGCGTCCTGTGCGCCGCCCCCGCCTACCTGGCCGAACACGGCGCGCCGCAGACCCTGGACGACCTGCGCGCCCACGCCCAGCTGGCGGCCGAGAACCAGTCCGCCTGGCGACTGGAAGGCCCGGACGGTCCCGTCACCTTCCGCGCCCGCAGCCGGGTGCGGACCAATTCGTCCGAAGTGGCGCGCGAGCTGGTGCTGGCAGGGGCCGGGATCGCCCTGCGCTCGACCTGGGATGTGGGCGAGGAACTGCGCGACGGGCGGCTGAGCCGCGTCCTGCCGCAGTATGCCGGGGCCTCGGACGTCGCGATCTTCGCCCTGACCGCCGGGCGGGCGCGGGCCGAAAACCGGGTGCGGGCCTTTATCGAGTTTCTGGCTGGCCTGTACGGCGATGTGCCAGAATGGGACAGGTAGCCCCCTTTCCTTCTCCCCTTGAGGGAGAAGGTGGATTGCGAAGCAAGACGGATGAGGGGTGCGAAGAAGCTGGGTTGGCGAAACCCGATCAACCTCGCGCCGACACCCCTCATCCGGCCCTGACGGGCCACCTTCTCCCTCAAGGGGAGAAGGGCTTGAATTACTGCGCCGCCGTCGTCGCCTTCGGCTTCAGATAGCGGTCCAGCCACGTGACCATTTCCCACTGGGTATGGCCGACCGACTCACGGGCGCGGTAGCCATGGTCCTCCAGCGGCAGGACGACATAGCGCGCCGTCGCGCCATTGCCCTTCAGCGCCGCATAGAAGCGCTCCGACTGGATCGGGAAGGTGCCCGAGTTGGCGTCCGCCTCGCCGTGGATCAGCAGGATCGGCTCATTGACCTTGTCGGCATAGGTGAAGGGGGACATGGCGTTATAGGTCTCGGTCGCCTCCCAGTAGGACCGCTGCTCAGCCTGGAAGCCGAACGGCGTCAGCGTGCGGTTATAGGCGCCCGAGCGCGCGATGCCGGTCTTGAACAGGTCGGTGTGGGCCAGCAGGTTAGCGGTCATGAAGGCGCCGTAGCTGTGCCCGCCGACAGCGATCCGGTCGCGGTCCGCGACGCCCAGAGCCACCACCGCATCGACCGCCGCCTTGGCGCTGGCCGACAACTGCTCGATGTAGGTGTCGTTCGGCTCGGCCCCGTCCTTGCCGACGATGGGCATGGAGGGGTTGTCCAGAACGGCATAGCCCTGGGTCAGCAGGAACAGGTGGCTGATGCCTCCCGGACGCACGAAGCGGTTGTCGGTGTCGACCACCTGACCGGCCACGGCGGCGTCGGTGAACTCGGCCGGATAGGCCCACATCACCAGCGGCAGAGGCCCGTCGCGATCCTTGTCGTAGCCGGCGGGCAGATAGAGGGTGCCTGACAGCTGGACCCCGTCGTCGCGGGTATAGGTGATCAGTTCGCGCTTCACCTCGGCCAGTTGCGGGGCCGGGTCAGGGAACTGGGTCAGCTGCGTCACGCCGCCGTCCAGATCGCGCAGGCGCAGGTTGGCCGGGTCGGTGCGGCTTTCGCGATAGGTGATCAGCTTGCGGCCCGCGTCATCCAGGATGCCGACGACGCTTTCATATTCGCCATGGGCCGCGCGCCAGACGCGTTCCGTCTCGCCGGTCTTCAGATCCAGGGTGTCAAGGAAGGGATATTCACCCTCGCGCGTCGCGCCGTCACCCTCGACGAAGACCTTGGAGCCGTCGGCGGTAAAGCGGATGGTCGAACGACCGCGCGCATTGGGCTCGACCACCACCGAGCCGGGGTCGTTGTAACGGTCCTGATAGTTGCGATCGACCAGGACGCGGCCCGCGCCGGGGTTCGACGGATCGACCAGGGTGCGGGTCTCGTGGCGGGTGTTGAACCAGCGGCTGTTGACGATGGCCACGTCGTCGCGGCCCCACTGCACGCCGGAATAACGCTCCTTCAGGTCCACCAGGGTGCGCGGGCGGTCGTTGAACGGCGCGGACAGCATGAAGACGCGGTCGCGCACCTCGGCTTGGTTGCGCGGATCGCCGCCGTCCTGGGCCTCGACCCAGACCAGGGTGGCGTCAGCGTCGGCGCGCCACTGGGCCGAACGCGGGCCGGGCGCCACGGCGTCGAACGGCGTGGGCACATTGTCGCGCAGCGGCAGGTCGGCGACGCGGTGAACCTCACGTCCGTTCAGGTCAGTGATGATCACGTCCGCCGGGAACAGGCTGGCCGGCACGATGTAGCTGTAAGGCTTCTTCACCCGCGTCTGCAGGATGAAACGCCCGTCGGGCGACACCGAGGCGTTCAGGAAGACGCCCGGCTGGCCCAGGGTCCGCGCGCGACCGTTCAGCGGCACGATGGTCAGCTGGCTGGTGAAATAGTGGTCGAACAGGGCTTCGTCGCCCGCGTCGGACAGCAGGTCCTGATAGGTCCGCACCGGGGCGGCGCGACCGCCGGTCTCAGCCACGGTCGGCCCCGAGGGCGGGCGCGTCACGTCGGGCGCGGCACGGCGACCGGCGGGCACGGCCTGAACCAGCAGACCCGAGGCGTCGGGCAGCCAGCTGTAGCCTGCTCCATTGGCGGCGTTGACGGTGGGTCCCGTCAGACGACGCGCCTGAGCCGAGGCCACGTCGGCGGTCCACAGCTCCAGCCCGTTCGGCGTGTTGAGCAGGAAGGCCACCGCCGCGCCGTTCGGCGCCCAGCTGACATTGGTGAGGCGCGCATCGGCCGGCAGACCAGCCACGATGCGGGCCGCGCCGCCCTCGACGGTCTGGAAACTAAGGCCGGTCAGCCAGGCCACGCGGCTGTTCGCCGGGCCATTGTTCGTCGGATTGATGCGGTATCCGGCCAGACGCAGCATGGGCTCGGCCAACTCGGCGATGCTGGGCAGGTTGGAGCGGTCCTGCAACAGCAGGGTCTTGCGATCCGGGCTCAGGCTGGCGGTCGGGTTGGGCTTGGAATCGAGGATCTGCGCAATCGGTTGCGGCGGCTGCTGATAGGTCGGCGCGGCCGGCGTCTGGGCGGCGGCGGGCACGGCCAGGGCGGGCACGGCGGCCAGCAGGACCAGGGCAGGCAGGGCCTGCTTCAACAGTTGACGACGCATGGTGATCTTCCCCGACGTGGCGCGCCCGAAAACGCCGGGCGCCCATGGTCTAGGGGCGGGCTTGCCGGAGGGTCAACCCGTATGGCTCAGCCAAAGCGCCCTTCGGCCCACCGTGCGGCGAAATAGCCGCCGACCGAGGCCACGGCGGTCAGGGTCGTCCCCCAGCACAGGTCGATGATCGTCAGACGCGTGGACCAGACGCTCAGCGTCGCCTGGTTGGTCAAGTCATAGGTGGCGTAGGCGACGAAGCCCAGCACAGCCCCGTTCAGAAAGGCCCGCGTCCAGGCCGCCTCCTTCAGCGCCGGCACGATGGCCAGGAACACGATGCCGCCGATGGAGATCAGATAGAAGATCACCGCCGCCGTCATGTTCGGCTTGTCCGCCATCAGGGGACCGATCACCGGCCGATACAGCCGATCCGCCATGGTGGTCAGCCAGACCGCGTCGATGGCGGCGAAGGTCAGGCCCGCCCCCAGATAGGCCACGACATATTTCAACATCAGGACAGGCCCTCTCCGGCCGGCTTCAACAGATAATGACTGACCGCCCAGGTGCGGCCGCCGTCGTTTCCAAACAGGCCCGCCGTCGCCAGGTAGAAGCGACGCCAGCGTCGGGTCCACAGCGCCGCGTCCGGCCCATAGGTTTCGCGCATCAGCACGGCCACCCGTTCGGCGTTGCGATCCATGTTGGCCAGCCAGTCATTGGCCGTCCGCGCATAGTGGCTCCCGTTCCAGGTCCATTCCTGGGTCACCGCGAACAGGTCGGGGAACTGTCGGATCAGGTCACGGCTGGGCATGATCCCGCCGGTGAAGAAGTGCTGGGCGATGAAGTCGCCGCTGTCGGTGTGGTCAAAGCGATAGGGCGCGTCGCGATGGGTGAAGACGTGGATGAACATCCGCCCATCAGGCTTCAGCCAGCCCCTGGCTCGCGCCAGAAGGGCGCGCCAGTTGGCCATGTGCTCGAACATCTCGACCGAGACGATGCGGTCAAAGCCGCCGATCTCGGCCTGAAAATCATTCATGTCGCAGGTCACGACCGTCAGATTGCTCAGACCCCGCGCCCGCGCCTGGGCCTCGATATGGCCGCGCTGGCCGTGGCTGTTGGAAACGGCGGTGATCCGGGCCGCAGGATAGCGCTCGGCCATCCACAGGCTCAGCGAGCCCCAGCCGCAGCCCAGTTCCAGAATGGTCTGCCCGTCGACCAGTTCGGCGTGGGCGCAGGTTTCGACCAGCGCCTTCTCCTCGGCCTGATCCAGAGTCTCGGCGCCGTCGCCGTACAGGCAGCAGGAGTATTTCAGCCGCGCGCCAAGGCAGATTTCAAAGAACTCGGGCGGCAGTTCGTAATGCTGATCATTGGCCGCGGCCGTGTGTTCAGCCACCGCCCGGCGCGCCATCTCCCGCGCAAAGGCCGCCTGATCATGGGGCCCGTCGCGATCCAGCCGCCGTCGCGCCTCCGTGACCAGACTGTCGATCGCCGGACGGGTGATGAAGTCGGGAAAGGGCGCATCCTGCAGCTGACGGATGGCGACGTTGACCAGGCTCATGCGGATTCCATTGCGACAGGGGCGACCTCTTGCATACGCATCAGCCTCGTCTTTGGATGCGGGCGCTTGCTCCGTCCCCTCGCCCGCTTTATGGACGGATAAGACCGCAATATTCATCAGACGGTGAAAAAGGGAGAGCGATGCGCAAGATCTACGCTGACGTCACGTCCGCGCTGGAGGGCCTGACCTTTGACGGGATGACCGTCATGTCCGGCGGCTTCGGCCTGTGCGGGATTCCCGAAAACCTGATCGCGGGGCTGAAGGCCTCGGGCGTCAAGGGACTGACCGTCATCTCCAACAATGCAGGCGTGGACGGCTTCGGCCTGGGCCAGTTGCTGGAGACCAAGCAGATCGCCAAGATGATCTCGTCCTACGTCGGCGAGAACAAGGAGTTCGAGCGGCAATACCTCGCCGGCGAACTGCAGCTGGAGTTCAACCCGCAAGGAACACTCGCCGAGCGCATCCGCGCGGGCGGCGCGGGCATCCCCGCCTTCTTCACCGCCACCGGCGTCGGCACCCTGGTCGCCGAAGGCAAGGAAGTGCGCAACTTTGATGGGCGGGACTATGTCATGGAAACCGGCCTGATCGCTGATCTGGCGATCATCAAGGCGTGGAAGGCCGACGAACGCGGCAACCTCGTCTTCCGCAAGACGGCCCGCAACTTCAACCCGATGATGGCCACCGCCGGCAAGGTCACGGTCGTTGAGGTCGAGGAGATCGTCCCCACCGGCTCGCTGGACCCCGACCACATCCACACGCCCGGCGTCTATGTCGACCGCCTGATCCAGACCGTGTCCGAGAAGCGCATCGAACAGCGCACCGTCCGCCAGAAGGAGGCCTGAACCATGGCTCGTACTCGCGAACAACTGGCCGAGCGCGCCGCCAAGGAGCTGCAGGACGGCTTCTACGTCAACCTCGGCATCGGCATTCCGACCCTGGTCGCCAACTACATCCCCGAAGGCATGGAAGTGACCCTGCAGTCGGAAAACGGCATGCTGGGCATGGGGCCCTTCCCCTATGAGGGCGAGGAAGACCCCGACCTGATCAACGCGGGCAAGCAGACAATCACCGAGATCCCCGAGAGCAGCTACTTCTCCTCGGCCGACAGCTTCGCCATGATCCGCGGCGGCCACATCAACCTGTCGATCCTCGGAGCCATGGAAGTGGCCCAGAACGGCGACATCGCCAACTGGATGATCCCCGGCAAGCTGGTGAAGGGCATGGGCGGCGCCATGGACCTGGTCGCGGGGGTCAAGCGCGTGGTCGTGGTCATGGAGCACGCCAACAAGCACGGCCAGTCCAAGGTGCTGAAAGCCTGCACCCTGCCGCTGACCGGCACGGGCGTGGTCAGCCGCATCATCACCGATCTGGCGACCTTCGACGTCAAACCGGACGGCTCGGGCCTGGAACTGATCGAACTGGCCGAGGGCGTGACCCTGGACGAGGTCGCGGCCAAGACCGAGGCTGACTACACGGTGGCGTCGGGTCTGGGCTGAACCGCCATCCCCGCCTGAAGACAGAAACCCCGGCGACCGCGAGGCCGCCGGGGTTTTCTCTATCCGTCATCCCGGAAGCGGCGCAGCCGCTATCCGGGATGACAAAACTAGGAACCCCGCGTCGCCTGGCTCGCCTGCTGGTCCGTCCACAGAACGATCTGGCGGCTGGCCTCGGCGGTGGCGCGGTCGAAGGCGGCGACGATGGCCGACTGGCGGTTCTCACCCGCGCTCTCGCTGACCGTTATGCGGTCCTCGGCCACGATCGAGCGGTCGCCAGGACGCACCAGACGCAGCAGGACCACGATACTGGCGTTCGGAACGGCGCCCGGCGCGGCGTAGTCCGCCTCGAAGCGGCGCACGTCCACGCTCAGCAGCAGACCGTCGCGCGTCAAGGGACCGCTGCTCAGCACCGTGCAGGTTCCACCGTCGAGGAAGGCGTTGCGCAGAGCTTCCTCGAACAGGGTCTCGGCGGGCGACACCCAGCGCGCGCCCTTGATATAGGCCGCCTCGGCTCCGGTCACGGCCAGCAGACGATCACCACGCGCGGCTTCGGGGAAGTCCACGCGGCGCATCGAGACATGGACATCCGGGCAGGCCGAGGTCGCCCCCGTCCCTGCAAAGGCTGACGCCCCGCCGAACCGATAGAGCTGAACCGGATCGGGCGACGACAACAGGGCGCAACCGGACAGGGCGACCGACGCAGCCGCGATCACAAGAGCGGAACGGATCATGGCTGCACCTCTATTTCCTTGGACGGCGCCTTCGAGATGAAGTCGCGCGGGCTTTCACGCACATTGTCGATCAGCGACTGAAGCGAGCGCGTCGCCTGATCCAGCTGGCGGATCGTGTCGTTCAACTGCGGCACGGTCTGCGTGCCGAAGTCGCCTAGCGGCCCCTCCAGCCCCGTAGCCGTTCGGTTGATCGAGGCGATGGTCTGCTGGGCTTCGCGCGTGGCGGCGTTGATGTTGGCGATGGCCTGCTTGCCGTCGGTGTCGATCATCTGACGCGCGCTGACGCCCAGGGCCTGGTATTCGCCGACGGCGGCGTTGGCCTTGGTGATCGTCTCTTCAAGCTGCTGGAACATGCCCTTGCGGGCCTCCAACTCGGCGGTCATGGCTTCCACGTTCTTCACGCTGGTCGAGAAGCTGCGGATATTGTCGTCCGACATGACGCGGTTGATGCGGTTCAGCGCGTCCACCGTCTGGGCCAGCACCGTGCCGGAGCCGCTCAGCAGTTCCGCAATCGGACTGGGCTGACTCTGGATCACCGGCACGACATTGTCGGCATATTGGTCCTTCAGCAGAGCGCTGTTGGCTTCACCCGCCGTGATCTGGATGTAGTTCAGTCCGGTGATGCCCTGCGGCTCCAGCTGGGCGCGCGAGGTGACGCGGACAGGGGTCGTGCCGTTCAGCCGCACGCGGGCGATGACCTGATCCCCCTTCTTGGGGTCCAGGTTCAGGGCCGTGACCTCGCCGACGCGGATGCCGTTGAAATGCACCTCGCCGCCTTCCGACAGACCGCGCACGGGACCATAGAAGACGATGTCATAGACGTCGTAGTCGTTGTTGAACTGCAGGCGTGCCAGCCAGATCGTGAACACGGCCAGCGCCAGCAACAGGGCGACAGTGGCGATGCCGACAGCGGCGTAGTGGGCGTCTCTTTCCATCTCTTCCCGCTCTCCTCAAGCGGCCTTATGGGCGGCGCGACCGCGCGGCCCCAGGAAGTATTCCTTGATCCAAGGATGGTCGGAACGTTCCAGTTCCTGAACCGTGGCCTTGGCGACAACGTGCTTGTCGGCCAGCACCGCCACCTTGTCGCAGATGGCGTACAGGCTATCGAGGTCGTGGGTGATCATGAAGACCGTCAAATCCAGGTCGTCCGACAGGTCGCGGATCAGTTGATCGAAGGCGGCGGCGCCGATGGGGTCCAGCCCCGCCGTTGGTTCATCCAGAAAGATCAGCTCGGGGTCCAGCGCCATGGCGCGGGCCAGCCCGACGCGCTTGCGCATCCCGCCCGACAGCTCCGCCGGCTTGAGATAGTGAGACTCCGGCTTCAACCCGACCATGGCGATCTTCATCTCGGCGAGTTCGCGAATGGTTTTGGCCGGCAGATCCGTATGCTCGACCAGCGGCGAGGCCACATTGTCCAGCACCGTCAGCGAAGAGAACAGGGCCCCCTGCTGGAACAGGACGCCGGTGCGCCGCTCGACCTCGGCCGCCTCGGCCTTGGTCATGGTTTCGCGCTCCATCCCGAACAGCTTCACCGAGCCGCCCTCGGGCTGTTTCAGGCCGATGATGGAGTTCAGCAGCACCGTCTTGCCGGTGCCCGACCCCCCGACCACGCCAACGACTTCGCCACGCTGCACGTCCAGATCGAGGTCCTGATGGATCACCCGGTCGCCGAACTGGCTCAGCAGGCCGCGCACCTCGACGACGTTCTCGCGCGTCGGCTTTTCGGTCGGAGCCGTCACAGGTTCAGCTCCAGGAAGATCATGGCGAAGACGGCGTCGAGGAAGATGATGGCGAAGATGGCCTGGACCACCGCCGCCGTGACCCGACGGCCCAAGCTCTCGACGTCGCCGGCCACCGACATGCCCTGACGGCAACCAATGGCGGCCACCACCACGGCGAAGACCGGCGCCTTGATCAAACCGACCATCAGATGCGTGCCCATGTTGGGATCTTCGGTGACTCTCTGAAGGAAGAAGGAGGGGCCATAGGCCAGCTCGCTCCACGTCACCAGCATGCCGCCGAACAGGCCCGACACCATGCCGACAAAAGTCAGAAGCGGCAGCATCAGCAGCATGGCCGCCAGACGCGGAATCACCAGGGCCTGGAACGGATTGACGCCCATGACCTGCATGGCGTCGACTTCCTGGTTCATCCGCATCGAACCGATCTCGGCCGCGAAGGAGGAGGCCGAGCGGCCTGCCAGCAGGACCGAGGTGATGACCACGGCGAACTCGCGCAGAACCGACACCGCGACCAACTGGACCGTGAATACGCCCGCCCCAAACTGGGTCAGCAGGTTGGCCCCCAGGAAAGCGATGACCGCGCCGATGAAGAAGTTGGTCACGGCGATGATGGGGATGGCGTCCAGCCCCGACCGCTCAGCCTGACTGAACCAGGCGGGCCAGCGGATGCCGCCCGGATGTTTCAGCGCCCCGCCCACAGCCACAATCAGCCGTCCCAGGAAGGCCAGCGACAGCATGGCCTCGGCCCCGAAATCATAGACGCCCCGGCCGATCTTGGCGAAGGTCAGGGTCAGGGCGTTGGCGCGAGGCGGCGGCGCGGCGGATTCACGGTCCAGCTTCTCGACCATGGCGTAGATGCGGCCGGCTTCGGGGCGGTCGCGCCACGCCGACTTGGGCAAGGGCTGCGACAGGTTCTGAACGATCGCCAGGGCGCCGGCGGTATCGAACCGCCCCAACTGGTCCAGCGCAAGCTCTGCGACAGGCCGGTCGCCCAGGTCGTCGGACAGGCGACGCGCCGTGCGGGCCAGACCCATGGTGGTCCAGTCGCCCGTCAGCCGCAGTCGCGCACCGCCGTCCGGCCCATCCTCGATCTGAAAATCAGCTCCGTCCATGCCCACCCTTTACCCGAGCTTGGCCTGATCGCCCATGGCGAAGCTCGTGGAAGAGGCAAACGCGCTGAAACCCGGATCGTTCAACGCACTGCGAACAGAGTTCTCGTTCCGCCCGACGATCAGCGCAGATAGTTGAGCAGCGACACATCCCGCAGTTGGCTGATCACCTGAGCCGAGGCCTGAATGGCGATCTGGGCCATCTCCAGTTCCGTCACGGCCTGCGCCATGTTGGCGTCGGTCTTGCCCGACAGGATGGTGTCGACTGAAATCTTGCGGGCTTCCTGCGACTCCAGCAGCGTATCGACGCGGGCCTGCATCGAACCGTTCTTGGCCTGAATGTTGACCACGTCCTTGGCCGCCGTTTCGAAGCGCCCCATCAGCGCGGTCAGCGCGGTCTTCTGGGCGTCGTCCATCTGACCGTTCAGCGGCGTGCCCTGATGCAGAATCTGCAGGTCGCGGAACACGTCAAACAGCGCCTGCCCCACATCACTGGCCAGGAAGCCGGTGTCCATGGTTACAGTCTCGTCCAGCAGGGACGACTGCTTCAACTGGTCGTTCTTGAAGACGTCGTTGGTCACGGGCATGGCCGCCAGCTTCTCGAGGTCAGTCGCCCCGACCGGCGTGGCGGGCAGGACCACGGCCTGCTGGTCCACGGCGCCGCCCGAGAACAGGGACTTGCCCTGATGCTTCATGTTCAGGCCGTCCTGGGCCATCTTGAAGACGGTCTCCATCTCGGACATCAGCCCCTCCATGCGCCCGGCCGCGATGGCGTTGGCGATGGCCTGTCGACCGGCCGTGGCGGCGTCGGCGACCCGATCCAGTCCCATGTCCTGCATGGTCAGCCGGTCGGCCACCGTCTTGTTGGTGTCGATAAAGCCCTGGATTCGCGTCTGACTGGATTTCAGGGCGATGACCGTTTCCGACTGCCGCCCGAAGCCGACCAGATCGGTGGCGTTCTTCTTGGTGTTGACCTTGTTCTGCGCTTCCTCGCCGCGCGCCTGCGCGTTCATCAGGTGCAGCAGGGCCGACTGATAGTTTCCAAACGTCGAAACGCGGGTCATCGCATCATTCCGATCAGGGTGTCGTACATTTCCGACGCGGCCTGGATAAGGCGCGCCGAAGCGTTAAAGGCTTGCTGATAGGTGGTCATCAGCACCAGTTCCTCGTCCATGTTGACGCCTTCGACCGCGCTGCGTCGCGCGGACGCCTCTTGATAGAGCGCGGCGGCGCTGGTGGCGCGGGTCTTGGCGATGGTGGCCTTGCCGCCGATCTCGCCCGAGAACTCCGCAGCATAGCGCGCCAGGGACATATTGACCCCGCCCGCGCCGCCCGCCGCCGAGAAAGACGTCGCGTTCTGATCGGCCTTGGCCAGCAGACGACCGCCGCTGCCGTCGTTCTTGCTCAGCGCCGGCGTGCCCGCCGCCGCCCCCAGGTTCAGTTGGGCCAAGGCCAGTCTGGACGGGTCCTTGGCGATATCGCTGCGCACCGAGAAGCCGCCGGCGCGAGAGGCGCGAGCGCCGCTCAGGCCGAACAGGTCGCTCATCGATACGCCCGACGGAACCTGGCGCGTGCCGTCCTCGATGACCGACATCGTCGACGGCGGCGCGCCGTGGCCGGTGAAGATCAGTTCGCCCGCACCGTTCAGACTGAAGCTGCCATGGGCGCCGATCCCGGTCGCGGGATCGTTCAACGCCGTCAGCATCTCGGTCATCGTCCCCGCGCCCGCCGGCACGGCCACCGCCAGATCGCGGATGCGCGAGCCCGAGGCGTCGGTGAAGCGGAACTTGATCGTCTCGCCCGGCGTGAAGCCGTGCTGCGAGGCGGGCGTCAGGCCTGTGTCGTAAAGCGCCGGGCGATCCGTCGAGACCAGATCGTTCAGGCCGAAGTAATGCGAGAAGCCGCGCCCGGCCTTGCTGCTGGGGGTGGCCGCGTCATCGGCGATGGCGACGCCGCTTCCGGCGGGCGCCTCGATGCTCAGGCTACCGTTGACGAAGCTGGCCGTGGCGCCGCCCAGCTGTCCGTTCAGCGTGGTCAGGAAGGTGGCGGGCGTGGCCGCCACGCCGTTGATCGTCATCGTCCCGCCCGAGAAGACGATCTCGGCGGAGTTCTGGATCACGCCCTGGGCGTCGACCGTGGTGATGGTGGTCTTGCCGGTGAAGCCCGCCAGAGCGGTTTCCAGCGACTGACCCACGTTGCGGCCATTCAGCACCGGCGGCGCCGGGACCGAGGATGCGGCGTTGTGGGCGCGGTTCAGTTCGTCGGCCAGGCGCGTCATCAGCTCGCCCAGGCGCTCGGTCGCCGCAGGGGCCTCGACGTCGCGCAGTTCCAGCAGACCCTTGATCTCGCCCGAGGCCAGGCCTTCCGTCAGCGGTCGCCGCTGGCCGTTCGGCTCGGTGACCATGATCTGGTTGAAGACGGTCTCGGACGACACCACGCCCGCCCGCTGGTATTCCAGCTTGGCCGCGCCCTGCCCGGCCAGCAGAATGCCGGCGCCCGTCCGCACCTCGATCCCGCCGATGGAGCGGTTGGTGATCCGCACATCCATCAGCTCGGACAATTCGTTGATCAGACCGGCCTGAATGGTCTGGGCGCCCGTCGAATCCGTGCCGACGACATTGGCCTTGGCGATGTCGACGTTCAGCTTCTCGATCTGCTCGACCAGGCCGTTGACCTTGTCCACCGCGGTGCGCAGACGGGCGTCCGCCTCCTCGCGCGTGCTCTGGATCTCCTTGGCCACCCGCGCGGCCTCGTCGAACATGGCCTGGGTCTTCCAGATCGCGTCCTGACGCAGCGGTCCCGAGGTGGCGTTTTCCGCCGAGGTCGAGAAGGCCGAGAAGATCTTGTCGATCTGGGCGAAGAAGCCGCTGTCCGCGCCCGGATCGCCGAACTGCGACTGGATATTGTTGAACAGCTCATAGCGCACGGCCTGGCGCCCGGCGTCGGCCCCGGCGCTCAGGCTGGCGGCCTGCAAGAAGCGGTCAGTGGCCAGACGGATGCGCGCGATCTCGACCCCGGCGCCCGCGCCCTGACTGGCCCAGGACTGCTGGTCGGCCACCTTGCGGATATAGCCGGGCGTATTGACGTTCGAGACGTTGTCGGAAACCACCCGCAGCTGCGTCTGGGCGGC
>NZ_JACARP010000285.1:0-317 GCF_013386595.1 Brevundimonas sp. P7753
GTACTCTACGTGCTGGTGGGCATGGCCGAGCTGACAGCGGTGGGCAAGTACATCCAGTTCTGGTGGCCGGAAATTCCGACCTGGGTCAGTGCGGTGGTGTTCTTTGTGCTGGTCAACCTGATCAACACCCTCAACGTGAAGTTCTTCGGTGAGACCGAGTTCTGGTTCGCGATCATCAAGGTGGTGGCGATTGTCGGCATGATCGTGCTCGGCTGCTACCTGCTGTTCAGCGGCACCGGCGGCCCGCAGGCCTCGGTGAGCAACCTGTGGAGCCACGGCGGGTTCTTCCCGAATGGCGGCATGGGGCTGTTGATGTC
>NZ_JACARP010000286.1:0-420 GCF_013386595.1 Brevundimonas sp. P7753
GCCCCAAATGAAAAACCCGCCAGCCTCCCGAAGGAGACGTGGCGGGCGTATAGCAGGTTGCGTGGTTAGATGGGCTTGCGGAGTTGCGTCATGCGCTGATGTGCAGGATGACCTGCTGAACTTCCTCGCCGGGCCTGCCGACAGGCAACTGACCCAGGAACGCACCAACATCTCCTACCTTATAGACCTGGTAGTGGCCGTTGGTCAGTCGGCCAATCGGCACATCGTCCGGCACGCCTTCGATGTAGGCCCGCAGTTCGCCGACCGTTTCAACAATCTTGCTCTCTTTACGCATGATGAGTCCTTTCTGGTTGTCCTGAATTGCGTTAATTCTCTTCCACGTCGTCGACCGTATCGTCTTTCCCGAAATAAGCAGGCGCGTGGCCCGGTTTGGTTGCTATCGCTTGGCGATCTCTGCCC
>NZ_JACARP010000287.1:0-313 GCF_013386595.1 Brevundimonas sp. P7753
GTAATATCCCCCACCCAGACCAGATCCGGCTTGGAGGGAATGACATTGCGATACAGGTTTGGAAACGCCGCAAGATCTCCACTCTCGGTACCTGCACGCGCATATCGGCGTCGCGGCCTGACACTTAGATCGTGCTGCCGCATGATCCGAGCGACCCGTTTGTGGTTGACGTGATGTCCGCGTGCGCATAGCTCCCGGACAACACGTCGATAACCATACCCGGGAAACTCATCTTGAATCTCGCCAATGAGTTCCACCAAGCGGCCATCACTGAGCTCGACAGCTTTGGCCGTGGAGCGATAGTAGTATGTAC
>NZ_JACARP010000040.1:0-3703 GCF_013386595.1 Brevundimonas sp. P7753
GCCGCGCTGGACGCTGAGCGCTTCCGCTGACTCCAGCCCCGAGGTCCGCACCACATACTGATTGATGCGCTGCTCGACCTGTTTCAGGAACAGGCTTTCCGGCGGGTAGAGGGTGTTGTCGAGGTCGAACACCCAGGACCGGACGTGGCGCAGGTCGGCGCCGATCTCGGTGGTCGCCGCCAGAGGCTGAGTGGTCGCTTCCGCCGTCACTGGGCCTTCACCAGCGTGCCCGCCCCGAACTCGGTGAACAGCTCGACCAGCATGGCGTGGGGCCGGCGCCCGTCCAGGATGACCACGGCCTCGACGCCCGCGCGGACGGCGGCCATGGCTGTCTCCAGCTTGGGAATCATGCCGCCGTTGGCGACGCCGGTGTCGATCAGGGTCTGCGCCTCTTCCAGGTTCATCTGGCGGATGATCTCGCCGTCCGCGCCCTTCACGCCCGCCACGTCGGTCAGCAACAGCATCCGCTTGGCGCCCAGCGATCCAGCGATGGCGCCCGCCACTGTGTCGGCGTTGACGTTGTAGGTCATGCCGTCCTCGGCCACCCCGATGGGAGCGATGACCGGCACCCAGTCCTCGGTTTCCGAGGCGATCAGGCCCTTGATCAGCTTGGGATCGACCTTGGTCGGCTCGCCGACGAAGCCCAGATCGACCTCGTGCTCGATCATGCTGTCGGGGTCGCGCTTGGTGCGCATCGTCTTCTCGACGGTCAGCAGGCCGGCGTCCTTGCCTGACAGGCCGACGCCGCGCACGTCCGCTTCCTTGCCGGCGACGGTGATCCAGTGGGCGATCTCTTTGTTCACAGCACCCGACAGGACCATTTCGGCCACTTGCATAGTGTCGCGGTCGGTCACGCGCAGGCCGTCGACGAAGGCCGACTTCACGCCCGCCTTGTCCAGCATAGCGCTGATCTGCGGCCCGCCGCCGTGGACCACCACGGGGTTCACGCCCATCAGTTTCAGCAGCACCACGTCAGCGGCGAACTGTTTCGCCACGGCGCTCTCGCCCATGGCGTGGCCGCCGTATTTGATGACCACGGTCTCGCGATCATAGACCTGGATATAGGGCAGGGCCTCGGCGAGCGTCTTCGCCGTCTCCCAGCTGCGTTCTTCGGATTGCCGTTCGGTCTCTTTCATGATGGGCGCTCGATAGCGGCGAAGGCCGTGCGAGTCACGACAGTACCGATGGCAAGGTTATGAAACGCGCAGCGATTGTAGCCAAAACAACCCTTTCAATCGAAGGGAAGTCGGCTATCCAAGGACCATGGCTCTCTATCCTGTGATTATGTGCGGCGGTGCAGGAACCCGGCTTTGGCCGGCTTCTCGTCCGTCGCGTCCCAAACAATTCATCGCCCTAGCGGGGAACCGCTCGCTGTTTCAGGAGACCGTGCTGCGGGCGGCTCCGCTGGTGGCGGACGGGGGGTGCCTCGTGGTGGTCGGCGGTGTCGATCACAAGGCTTGGATCATGGAGCAACTGGAGCAGATCGAGATCGACGCTCAAGTGCTGCTTGAGCCAGAAGCGCGCGATTCGGCGGCTGCAATGGCGGCCGCTGCTGTCTGGACTCATGATCGCGATCCTGAAGGAATCAACGCCTTTTTCGCGTCGGATCACCATATTCCTGACCATAAGGGTTTCAGGTCTGCGGTGATGTCAGCGGCGGATGGGGCGCGTAATTCGCGTATTGTCACCTTGGGTGTAAAGCCTACAGAGCCGTCTCCGGCCTATGGTTATATCGCGCCTACTGGACGGGGGCTGGGGCCTATCGCTGCTTTCGTGGAAAAGCCCGATCAGGCAATGGCGCGGCGATATATCCGTGATGGTTTTCTTTGGAACAGCGGCAATTTCATCGTGTCTGCCGATGTGCTTCTTTCTGAACTCAGGGCGCATGCGCCAGCAGTGGAAAGCGCCGCACGCACCGCCGTTGCGACGGCCAGCCGGGGGGCTGTCTCTGTACTGGGCGACGCGTTCCGACAGGCGCCTAAGGTGTCCATCGACTACGCGGTCATGGAGAAGACGCGGTTGGCCTCGGTCCTAGAAGTCGATTTCAGTTGGTCTGACCTCGGCGCCTGGGACGCGATCGCCGCCAGTGGCGAGGGGCAGGTCGGCGGCCATATCTTCGAGGATTCTGAAGGGTGTCTTGCGCGCGCTGCAGATGGGATGCTGGTGGCGGCGATTGGAGTTCGAAATCTGGCGATTATCGCTGAGCGCGATGCGGTGCTTGTGTGCGACTTGAGCCGGTCGCAAGATGTGAAAAAGGTGGTTGACCGCATCCGTCATTCTTCGCCTCAACATGTGGATTTTAGTCGCCGCTCTGAAGAAGGATTGGAAGTCGGCGCTCGACGACTGAAGGACTGGCTGCGTTGTCGGGCTCTGCCGCTCTGGTCAACCCTGGGGCAGAACGAGAGTGGCGCGTTTGCCGAGGCTCTGTCGCTGGATGCGCGTCGTGTGGAGATGCCGAGGCGAGCTCGTGTGCAGGCGCGGCAAGTTTACGTCTTTGCGCAGGCGGGTTTGATGGGCTGGGAAGGGGCGTGGCCTCGTGTCGTAAGAACCGGCCTGGCGAGTTTGGATGCGGATTTCATTCGCCACGACGGTCTCATGCGCACCTTGCTGTGCGCAGAGGGGCGTCCGCTGGACGAGACGGTCATGATTTATGATCAGGCCTTCTTGCTTCTGGCCTTGGCCACAGCCTTGAAGGCCGATATCGGGGGCGTTGAGGCGCATGCGCGCGGCGCTGCAATCCGCGATCAGTTAATGACGCGCGCGACCTCAAATGGCGCTCTTAGCGAGGCGGGAGAGCGACCTTACCAGTCCAACGCCCATATGCACCTGCTGGAAGCGGCTCTCGCATGGGAGGAGGTGAGCGACGATCCGGCTTGGCGCGACTTGGCGGATAGGGTCGTTAACTTGGCGCGTACGACTTTTATCGATGCAGTCTCGGGGCGTCTGCGGGAGTTCTTTGATAGCGCCTGGTCAGCGGCGCCAGGAGATGACGGGCGTCTGATTGAGCCTGGGCACCAGTTCGAATGGGCTTGGCTGATAGCGCGTTATGCCAGGCTTCGCGGCGATGCTTCGGCAATGACGGTGGCTCAAGGCCTCTATGCGGCTGGGCGGGAAGGGATCAGTGAGCGTCATCATGTGGCGGTGAACGCCCTGAATGATGATGGTTCCGTGCGTATCGCCCGCGCGCGCCTCTGGCCGCAAACGGAGTGGTTAAAGAGCGCTCTGATCATGGCCGATGGGGCTGTTGGGCGCGAACGTGCAGTTTACATGGAAGACGCCGCCAAGGCGCTGAGGGCGTTATGGCTCTATTTGACGCCGGAAGGTCTGTGGCACGATACGCGGCTGCCGACTGGCGGCTTCATTGAAGAAGCCGCCCCGGCCAGTTCTCTCTATCACATCATCTCAGCTTTTGATGAGCTGATGAGGAGCATCCCCTTTTCTGCGGAGGGGCAGGGAGCGTCGACAGCCTTGTGTTAACGTGTGTCCCTCTTTTGTTAGGTTTGTGTAGCGGGCAGGCCACGGTGGAGTTGCAACCTTCGGTAAAGCTGCCGTTTGCGGCTCGACCCCCAACGGCAACGCTGGTAAGGGGTTAGCTAGACGACGTGTCCGTCGTCCTCGAACAACAGAATCTCGGAGGGCCGCATATATGCGCGTCAAGAGTTTGATCCTGGCTTCCAGCGCGGCGGCGGCTCTGGCCCTGTCG
>NZ_JACARP010000288.1:0-567 GCF_013386595.1 Brevundimonas sp. P7753
ATCGAGGTCATCGGCTTTGTGACGGCGTGGATCACCATGATGCTCGGCTCGATCCCACAGCAGGACGTGTTTCAGCGGGTAACGTCATCGCGCACCGAGCGCATCGCCGGTACGGCGTCGGTGCTGGGCGGCGTGTTGTACTTCATGTTTGCGTTCGTGCCGATGTTCCTAGCGTATTCGGCCACGCTCATCGACCCGGAGATGGTCGCGAAATACATCGATACCGATTCGCAGATGATCTTGCCGAACCTGGTGCTGCAGCATGCGCCGATCTTCGCGCAGGTGATGTTCTTCGGTGCGCTGCTCTCAGCCATCAAGAGCTGCGCGAGCGCGACGCTGCTGGCGCCCTCCGTGACGTTCGCCGAAAATGTGCTGCGTCCGCTGCTGCCCAACATGGACGACAAGCGTTTCCTGCGCGTGATGCAGGCAGTGGTGCTGACGTTCACGGTCTTGGTGACGCTCTTTGCGCTGAACTCGCATCTGTCGATCTTCCACATGGTCGAAAGCGCCTACAAGGTGACGCTGGTGGCCGCGTTCGTGCCCTTGGCCTTTGGCCTGTTCTGGAGG
>NZ_JACARP010000289.1:0-398 GCF_013386595.1 Brevundimonas sp. P7753
ACGCTCGACCGCACCCTTGTCGCCGATCTGGCAACCAATGGCGTAGGACGAGTCCGTTGGGTAGATCACCACGCCACCGGCACGGATGATCTCCACGGCTTGCTTGATCAGGCGCGCCTGGGGGTTTTCCGGATGAATCTGGAAGAATTGACTCACGTGTTCTACCTGTTCAGACGCTGGCAATAATGGGGTCATGCTTGAATCGCCCCCACAAGAGCGGCAGGTCTTCCGGCACGGCGCGGTACTCGCCGATCTCGGACCAGCCGCCTGGGCCATGAAAATCACTGCCGGCGCTGACCAGCAGACCAAATTCGCGGGCAAGAATCGCCAGGCTGCCCACCTGCGCGGCGGGTTGGTGCCCGTTGACCACCTCGATGGCGTGGCCCCCCGCTCCAATA
>NZ_JACARP010000290.1:0-357 GCF_013386595.1 Brevundimonas sp. P7753
GACCGACAGCGTGATCAGGCCCGGATGCTTCAGGAACGAATTGCGCGGCCACACGCGGCCGGAGTTGTGGGCGATCGGGATGACCCACGCGCCGGTATCCACGGCAAAACGCGCACCGCCGCTCTTGTAGCGCGGCTTCGGGTCGCCCGAGCGCGTGCGGGTGCCTTCCGGGAACATGATCACCCACGCGCCTTCGGCCATGCGTTCCTTGCCCTGACGTGCGACCGAGGCGAACGCGTTGGCGCCGTCCTTGCGGTCGATGTGCACCATCTTGAGCATGCCCAGCGCCCAGCCGATGAAGGGCACATACAGCAGCTCGCGCCTGAATACGTAGCACCGCGGCCGAGGCATGGTCGC
>NZ_JACARP010000041.1:0-53465 GCF_013386595.1 Brevundimonas sp. P7753
CCCTGGCCCTGACCGCCGTGCGCGAGACCTTTGAGGAGACCGGCCTGATCCTGGGTCGCCCGGCCCCGCCCGCCTCCGTCGCCGGGCCGTGGCGCGAATACCGTCAGGCGGGCGCCCTGCCCGACCTGTCAGTCCTGTCCTACATCGCCCGCGCCATCACCCCGCCGGGCCGCACGCGGCGCTTCGACGCCCGCTTCTTCATGGCTCCGGTCGAGGGTCTGCGCGATCCCGACCGCATCGAGGGCTCAGGCGAACTGGACGAGATCGCCTGGCTGCCGCTGGACGAAGCCCGCGCGCTGGACCTGCCCGCCATCACCCGGTTCGTCCTGGGCGAGATGGCCGAGCGGCTGACCCACCCCAACCGTCCCCTGCCCTTCGTCCGCATGGTGCGCGGGCAGCATGTGGTCGAACACAGAGACTGACGCCTGCTTTCCCTTCTCCCCTCGGGGGAGAAGGCTCTCTCGTTCCTACTGGGCGACGGGCTTCTTCAGGTCGAACTCCACGCGGAAGTGGCGGTTCGGACGGCGCAGTTCATAAGCGAACATCTGCGCCGGATGGACTTCCATCGCCCAGGTGTTGGTGGTCGAGACCGAGGCCTTGTTGGCGTTGAACAGGTCGATGGATTCCTGGTCGACCGGGAACTCTTGCCGCTCGGCCGTGCCCGTCCCGGCCGTATCGCCGCCGTACCAGTGCAGGACGTCGGTCGTGCCGTCGTCGTGGCGGTGATCGTGCTTCAGCCTCAGGCCCGTCGCCGTGCGCGTCACAACCCAGGTGCGCGAGCGGTCGGCCCCGACCCAGAAGGGAATGCGAATCTCTTCGGCCGAACAATCGCGCACATGCATCAGCAGGCGCTGGGTGGCGAAGTCCGAATCGGCAGCGTCGGTCGTGACCACCTTCCCCTCAAACCTCTGGCCGCACAGGGCGCTCAGGTTCTTGAAGAAGGCGTCCTGAGCCGTCTCCGCGTGCGCGGCGGCGGGCAAGGCGGACAGGGACAGGGCGGCGGCCGCAAGGGCGATCGAGGTCATGGCTTTCATTCCGGCAGCCTAGCCGCTAGAAGCCAATCCTCAACGTGACATCGCGGGCGTTGACTTTGATCTCCGCCTGAGTATGTTCCGCGCCTCTCGTTTCATGCGGCTTTCGCCGTCGCAAAGGTAATTCCGATGGCCAAACCGGCTTCCATCAAGATCCGCCTGAACTCCACCGCTGACACCGGCTTCTTCTACGTCACCAAGAAGAACGCCCGTACGATGACCGAAAAGATGGTCGTCAAGAAGTACGACCCGGTCGTCCGCAAGCACGTCGAGTTCAAAGAAGGCAAGATCAAGTAAGGGCCTAACCGCCCGGAGCTGCAGCTCCCTTGATTGCAATATTCAAAACGCCCGGCTTTTCAGTCGGGCGTTTTTCGTTGTCGTATCAGCGGTTAAGCAGTTCAGGCCGCGCGGGCGACGACCTTGTTCCGGCCTGAAGCCTTGGCCTCATAGACCCCCTCGTCCGCCCGCTTCAGCAGGGCTTCGGGCGTATCCTCGACGCCGCTTGTCGCCGCCACGCCGACCGAAACGGTGATGTTCAGGTGAGCCTTTCCGTCCATGACGCGGAAGGGCGCGGCGCCGACATCGCGCCTGATCCGTTCAGCGATCCGCTGGGCGTCTTCCAGCGTCGTGCCCGGCATGACCACGACGAACTCTTCGCCGCCGAATCGGCACGGCAGATCCACGGCCCGCACATTGGTGGCCAGCCGCACCGAAAACTCGCGCAACACCTCGTCCCCGGCGTCATGGCCGAAGCCGTCGTTGACCGCCTTGAAGTGATCGATGTCCAGCACCAGCACCGCCACCGGCTCGCCGCCGCGATTGGTGCGCGCCACCAAGGCTTGCAGCTGATTGGTCATGTAGCGGCGATTGTGCAGCCCCGTCAGGGCGTCGGTGACGGCCATCTCCAGGCTGTGGTCCAGCTTTTCGCGCAGGAAGTCGCCATAGCGCTTGCGCCGCACCTGGGTCCGCACCCGCGCCGACAGCTCCTCGGGGTCCACCGGGCGGGTCAGAATGTCGCTGGCGCCCAGGTCCAGCGCCTTCAGCAGCCGGGGCCGGTCCTGCGAATCCACAAGCGCCAGAATCGGCAACCGCCGCGTCGGCTCCTTGGAGCGCGCCTGAGCGATCAGCCTCAGCCCGTCGAACCCTTCCGACGTCACATTGACGATCATCAGATCGACCGCCCCGCGCGCCACCTCCAGCGCCACGACGGGATCGGCCTCGACCAGGGGACGGTGCTCGACCGCCAGTTCCTGCGCCACCTTGGCCGCTTGCAGGGCGTTGTCGTCCACCACCAGAACGCGCCCGCCCGATCCCTTCAGCCGTGCCACACCGGCGGTGTCGACGCCGACGCGCCGCCCGCTTTCCTCGCGCTCGCGCAGCTCGTCCATGACCATCTTGAGCCGCGTCAGGCTCCTGACCCGCGCCATCAGGATCACGTCGTCCAGCGGCTTGGTCAGGAAGTCGTCGGCGCCCGCCTCAAGCCCCCGGATACGGTCATGCCGCCCGTCCAGCGCCGTCACCAGCACCACGGGGATATGCCGCGTCTTCGGCTCATCCTTGAGGCGGCGACAGGTCTCGAACCCGTCCATCCCGGGCATCATGACGTCCAGCAGAATCAGATCCGGCTGTTCCGCCATGGCCAGACTGATGGCCGTCAGCCCGTCGCCGCAGGTCAAGACGTCGTAATATTCAATCGTCAGCTTGGCTTCGAGCAGTCGGACATTGGTCTCGACGTCGTCAACGACCAGGATGCGCGCACTCATGCCGCTACCCCAGATGCTTGCGGATCGTCTCGAGGAAGGACACCACCGAGATCGGTTTGGAGATATAGGCCTCGCAGCCGCCCTGTCTGATCCGCTCTTCATCGCCCTTCATGGCGAAGGCGGTGACAGCGATGACCGGGATATGGCTAAGCTCTTCATCGTCCTTGAGCCACTTGGTCACTTCCAGGCCGGAAATCTCCGGCAGCTGAATGTCCATCAGGATCAGATCGGGACGGTGCTGGCGCGCGATCGCCAGGGCCTGCAGCCCTTCGCGGGTCTGCAAGGTCTCGTAGCCTTGAGAATCGAGCAGATCATGAAAAAGCTTCATGTTCAGCTCGTTATCCTCGACGATGAGGACTTTCTTGGACATCCGCCACCCGGCTGTTTCGCCAACAATTTGCGCACGTGCGCAGGGCTTTTCGCCTTCTTCGGATGCACTGTGGCGCGCGCAGTCTTAAGTTGAGATGAAGCTGAGGAACCGGAGTTCATTTTGAGCCTGAAGGCCGCCTGCCGCGACTGCCTGTGGACCGGCGACCGCAAGGTCGAGCGATGTCCTTCGTGCGCCTCGCGTCGGGTGATCGCCCACGATGAACTCGGCGATCTGACCATCGCCCATCTCGACTGCGACGCCTTCTACGCCTCGGTCGAGAAACGCGACCGACCGGAACTGCGCGACAAGCCGGTCATCATCGGCGGCGGCAAGCGCGGCGTGGTCTCGACCGCCTGCTACGTCGCCCGCCTGCACGGCGTCGGCTCGGCCATGCCCATGTACAAGGCGCTGAAGGCCTGTCCCGACGCGGTCGTCATCAAGCCCGACTTCCGCAAATACGTGGTCGAGAGCGAGCGCATCTTCGGCGCGGTCGGCAAGCTGACGCCCCTGGTCCAGACCCTGTCGCTGGACGAGGCCTGGATCGACCTGTCGGGCACGGAACGCCTCAACGGCGGCCCGCCCGCCTTCCAACTGATCCGGCTGCAGAAATGGATCGAGGAGGAGACCGGCCTGACCGTCTCCATCGGCCTGGCCCCCAACCGCTTCCTGGCCAAGATCGCGTCGGAACTGGACAAGCCGCGCGGCTTCTCGGTCATCGGCGCCGCAGAGGCCAAGTCCTTGCTGGCCTCGCGTCCGGTCAACATCCTCCCCGGCGTCGGCCCGGTCTTCAGCCGCACCCTGCGCTCGGACGGCTTTGCTGTCGTGGGCGATCTGGCCGCCGCCGACGTCAAGGATCTGATCCGGCGCTATGGCGAGACGGGTCTGCGTCTCTACGACCTCAGCCACGCCCGCGACGCCCGCCCGGTGCGGCCTGACCACGACCGGCGCGGCATGAGCGCCGAGACCACCTTCAACGACGATCTGACCAAGGCCGAGGATCTGGAGGCCGAGCTGTGGCCCCTGTGCGAGAAGCTGGCGTCCAAGGCGCGGCGCGACGGCGTGGCCAGCCGCGTGGTGGTGCTGAAGCTGCGCAAGGCCGACTTCAAAATCGTCACCCGCCGCATCACCCTGGCCGAGCCGGTGCAGACGGCGCGGGTGCTGTTCTCGGCGGGCCGAGACCTGCTGAAGCCCGAACTGGGCGAGCCCTATCGCCTGATCGGCATCGGCCTGGCCGAGATCGCCGAGGCGGGCGCTGCCCCCGCCGGCCTGTTCGCGACGCCTGAGACCCGCGCCCTGAAGACCGAGACCGCCATCGACGCCCTGCGCGAGAAATTCGGCGCCGCCGCCGTGGTCGCAGGCCGCGCCCTCAAGAAGCCCGGATGACGCCGCCCGTCTGGCGCGCTACACCCCGCTCAACCCTCTCAACGGAGTCTCCGACATGAGCATCCACGCCCGCATCGCCGAACTCGGCATCACCCTGCCCGAGCCCGCCAAGCCGGTCGCCAGCTACGTCTCCTACGTCCGCACCGGCAACCAGGTCCTGATCTCGGGCCAGCTGTCGAACGACGCCAATGGCGGCATCAAGGGCACCGTCGGCGTCGACGTGACCCCGGAGCAGGCCGCCGAGGCCGCCCGCCTGTGCGGCATCAACCTGCTGGCCCAGATCAACGCCGCCGTCGACGGCGACCTCGATCGCGTGGTCCGCATCGTCAAGCTGGGCGGCTTCGTCCAGGCCGGCCCGGACTTCATCGCCATCCCCGCCGTCATCAACGGCTGCTCGGACCTAATGGTCGAAGTCTTCGGCGACGCGGGCAAGCACGCCCGCTCGGCCGTCGGCGTCTACAAGCTGCCGCTCGGCTTCGCCGTGGAAATCGACGCCATCATCGAGGTGAAGTGAGTTTCACGCTTCAGGTTCACGACGGGATCGCCGACATAGGCCGGGACGCGTGGGACGCCTGCGCGACCCCGACCGGCGATCCCTTCGTCTCCTACGACTTCCTGCACGCCTGCGAGGCGTCCGGCAGCGCCGTCCCGTCCCAGGGCTGGGCGGCGCGCCACCTGTCCCTGCACGACGAAGACGGCGCCGTGATCGGCGTCATGCCCCTCTATCTGAAGGGCCACAGCCAGGGCGAATACGTCTTCGACCACAGCTGGGCCGACGCCTACCAACGCGCCGGCGGCCGCTACTATCCCAAGCTTCTGGGCGCCGTGCCTTTCACGCCCGCGACGGGGCCGCGTTTTCTGGTGAAACCCGTCACCCAGGAAAGCCTGCAAGGCTTATCCGGGGCCGCCCAAGACGCAAACGGCGGCGGCCTTGACGGTCCCGGCTCTGCGCTTCGCTCCGGCCGGGATGACGCCATCAGGGAGGCCCTACTGCAAGGCGCACTGACCCTCGTCGAGCGCCTCGGCGCCTCGTCCCTGCACGTCAACTTCCCGACCGAGCCGGAATGGCGCGCCATGACCGAGGCGGGCCTGCTGCCGCGCCGCGACATCCAGTTCATCTGGCGCAACGACGGCTATCAGACCTTTGACGACTTCCTCGCCGCCCTATCGTCCAATCGGCGCAAGACCATCCGGCGCGAACGGCGAGAGGCGCAAGCCGAGCTCGACATCCGCGTCCTGACCGGGGCCGACCTCACCGAGGCCCACTGGGACGCCTTCTTCGACTTCTACATGGACACCGGCGACCGCAAATGGGGCCGCCCCTACCTGACGCGCGACTTCTTCGCCCGCGTCGGCGCGACCATGGCCGACCGTATCGCCCTGGTCATGGCCTTCAGGGACGAGACGCCTATCGCTGGCGCCCTGAACTTCATCGGCCGCGACGCCCTCTATGGCCGTCAGTGGGGCGCGCTGGAGGAGGTGCCCTTCCTCCATTTCGAGCTCTGCTATTATCAGGCCATCGACTTCGCCATCGCGCGTGGCCTGTCGCGGGTCGAGGCGGGCGCCCAGGGCGAGCACAAGATCGCGCGCGGCTACCTGCCCTCTCCCGTCTATTCCGCCCACTGGATCGCCGACCCTGCCCTGCGCGATCCCGTCGCCCGCTACCTCGACAACGAGCGCCCGGCGGTCGAGGCTGAGATGGCGGCGATGACGGCGGACCTGTCGCCCTATCGCGCTCGCTGACAGGTCGTCGCATCGCGAAGTTCTACGGAACTTGCTGCGTCGCAATACGCTTCCCCTGTGAGTCTCCTCCTCACATCAGGAATCACCATGACCGATCAACGTATCGAAGGCGTCGCGACTGAACTTCAAGGCAAGGCCCAGAACGGCCTCGGCCGCCTGACCGGCGACAGCAAGCTGCAGGTCGAAGGCAAGCTGAACGAGGTCAAGGGCAAGGCGCTCGACGCCTATGGCCGCGTCATCGACGGCCTGGACGGCATGGTCGACAAGGCCCCTGTCGACCTGCGCGACCCGGCCCGCAAGGGTCTGGACTTCGCCCGCCGCAAACCCCTGCTGACCACCGGCATCATCGCCGGCGCGGCGATGCTCCTGGGTGCGCTGGGCCGTCGCCGCTAAAAGCCGCAGACAAAGCGAACAAAAAAGGCCCGGGCGTTATGCCCGGGCCTTCTCTTTTGGCCTGATCGAAATCAGGCCGTTTCTTCTTCCTCTTCCTTCACCGCCGCGCCCTTGGTCGGGGTGATGTCGAAGGCGATCTTGCCGTCCTTCAGCTCGACCTTGACGTGTCCGCCGCGCGTCAGGCGACCGAACAGGATGTCGTCGGCCAGCGGCTTCTTGATGTGTTCCTGAATGACGCGGGCCAGGGGCCGTGCGCCATACAGTTCGTCGAAGCCGTTCTTGGCCAGCCAGTCGGTGGCTTCGTCGGTCAGTTCGATGGTGATGTTGCGGTCCGCCAGTTGGGCGTCCAGCTGCATCATGAACTTGCCGACCACCGAACGGATCGTCTCGGCGCCCAACGGCTTGAAGGCCACGATGGCGTCCAGGCGGTTGCGGAACTCCGGCGCGAACAGGCGCTGGATGGCCTTGTCGTCCTCGCCCTCGACCTTGCCCCGGCCAAAGCCGATAGAGGCGCGGGCGTTGTCGGCGGCCCCGGCGTTGGTGGTCATGATCAGGATGACGTTCCTGAAATCGACCTTCTTGCCGATGGCGTCGGTCAGGACGCCATTGTCCATCACCTGCAACAGGATGTTGTAGACGTCGGGGTGGGCCTTCTCGATCTCGTCCAGCAACACCACCGAGTGCGGGTGCTGATCGACAGCGTCGGTCAGCAGGCCGCCCTGGTCGTGGCCGACATAGCCCGGAGGCGCGCCGATCAGGCGGCTGACCGTATGGCGCTCCATGTATTCCGACATGTCGAAGCGCTGCATCTCGATGCCAAGCGTGGCGGCAAGCTGCTTGGCCACCTCGGTCTTGCCGACGCCAGTGGGACCGCTGAACAGGAAGGCGCCGATGGGCTTGTTCGGATCACGCAGACCCGCCCGCGCCAGCTTCATCGCCGCCGACACCTGATCGATGGCCTGTTCCTGACCAAAGACCGCCCGCTTCAGATCGGTCTCCAGCTCGCGCAGGGATTCCGTGTCCGACTTCGAGACCGATTTCGGCGGGATACGGGCCATCTTGGCGATGACGGCCTCGACCTCCTTCTGGCCGATGACCTTCTTGCGCTTGGACTCGGGCAGCAGCATTTGCGACGCCCCCGCCTCGTCGATCACGTCGATGGCCTTGTCCGGCAGTTTGCGGTCGGTGATGTAGCGGGCCGACAGATCGACCGCCGTGCGGATGGCGGCGTCGGTGTAGCGCAGCTTGTGGTGGGTCTCGTAGGTCGTCTTCAGACCCTTGAGGATCTTCACCGTGTCCTCGATCGTCGGTTCGTTGACGTCGATCTTCTGGAAGCGACGCACCAAGGCGCGGTCCTTCTCGAAGTGCTGGCGGTACTCCTTGTAGGTGGTCGAACCCATGCAGCGCAGGCTGCCCGAGGCCAGAGCCGGCTTCAGCAGGTTGGAGGCGTCCATCGCCCCGCCCGACGTGGCGCCGGCGCCGATTACCGTATGGATCTCGTCGATGAACAAGACCGCATTTTCATGCGTCTCCAGTTCCTTGACGACCTGTTTCAGCCGCTCCTCGAAGTCGCCACGATAGCGGGTGCCGGCCAGCAGCGCCCCCATGTCGAGGCTGTAGATGGTGGCGTCCTTCAGAACGTCGGGCACCTCGCCATTGACGATCTTGCGGGCCAGGCCCTCGGCGATGGCCGTCTTGCCGACACCGGGGTCGCCGACCAGCAGAGGGTTGTTCTTGGTCCGGCGGCACAGGATCTGGATCGAGCGTTCGACCTCGGCATGACGGCCGATCAGGGGGTCGATCTTACCCTTGCGGGCCTTCTCGTTCAGGTCGACGCAATAGGCCTCCAGCGCTTCTCCGCCCGACTTCACGGCGGCGGCGTCCTCGGCCTCCTCGGGGGAGCCCTTGGCGGGTCGGGTCTCGGTCGCGCCCGGCTTCTTGGCGATGCCGTGGGCGATGAAGTTGACCGCGTCATAGCGCGTCATGTCCTGCTCTTGCAGGAAGTAGGCGGCGTGGCTTTCGCGCTCAGAGAAGATGGCGACCAGGACATTGGCCCCCGTCACTTCTTCGCGGCCCGACGACTGGACGTGGATGACCGCGCGCTGGATCACGCGCTGGAATCCCGCCGTCGGCTTGGCGTCGTCGCCGTCGGCCGTGGCCAAAGCGGCCAGGTCGTTGTCGACGTAGAGGGTCAGCGCGGTTTTCAGCGCCACGAGATCCACATTGCAGGCCGTCATGACCGCCGACGCATCCGTGTCGTCGATCAGGGCCAGCAGCAGGTGTTCCAGCGTGGCGTACTCGTGCCGACGCTCGTTCGCATAGCTGACCGCGCGGTGCAGGGTCTCTTCGAGAGGACGAGAAAAGGAGGGCATGGGAAGGATCCTCTCAGTCTTTTTCCATCGTGCATTGCAGAGGATGCTGGTGACGGCGCGCCGTCTCGACCACCTGGGCGACCTTGGTCTCGGCCACTTCGTAGGTGAAGACGCCGCAAACCCCGACGCCATGCTGATGCACATGCAGCATGATGCGGGTCGCGTCTTCGCGGCTCTTCTGGAAGAACCGCTCCAGCACATAGATGACGAACTCCATGGGGGTGTAGTCGTCATTCAGAATCAGCACCCGATAGAGCGAGGGCCGCTGAAGCTTCGGCTTTGTTTCGGTGACGACGGCGGCGCCTGCGCCTCCGCCTTGTTCACCTGGCCGTCTCGTAGGCATTCGTTGTCCGTACTTCGGGGAGAGTCGATGGTTCAGATAGGCAATGATGGCCTGATTTGTAGGGGCGTCCAGTCACAGGGTGCGTGAGCAGCCCAGCTAACCAAAGATTCACGGGACATCGACGGGCCGGGATCGCACCAATGGACCTCGAATTGGCCTCGATGGACGCCCCCATGACCCTGATCGCTGGACTTATCGCCGCACTGGCTCTGGCGCAGACCCCTACCGCTGCGCCCGTCATCCCGGACGAGGCGAAGCTGATGCCGATCATCGCCGAGCGCGACACAACTCTGTTCAGCACCATGTTCGACCGCTGCGATCCGGCGGCCCTGGCCGATCTGGTGACAGACGATCTGGAATTCTACCACGACCGAGGCGGGCTGACGGCGACACGGGCCGTCTTCGTCGCCGACTACGCCAAGGGTTGCGAAGCGCGAAAAGCCTCCGACGCCTGGCGCTCGCGCCGCGAACTCGTGCCCGGCTCGATGCGCGTCTTCGCCATCCCCGGCGTCGGCGCCGTCGAGGAGGCCAGTCATCTCTTCTATGAGCGTCAGGGCGACGGGCCGGAAAGCCTGGTCGGTCGCGCCCGCTTCTCGATGCTCTGGCGGCTGGAGGACGGCCACTGGCGTCTGGCCCGCGCCTTCAGCATCGACCACGCGCCAGCATCCGACGCTGCGCCCTGAGGATGCAAAAAGGCCCCGACGTTTCCGCCGGGGCCAGATTGTACGCTTACTGAGAGTCGTCAGGCTTAGCGGGCGGCCTGGAAGCTCTCGACGGTCGCGGTGACGCGCTCGTTGATCGGCTTGAAGCTGTCCTTCATCGAGGCGGTGAAGATCTCGGTCGCCTTGCCGAACTGGGCCAGATAGGCCTCGGCGGCCGACTTGGCCCACGAGGTCTGAAGTTCGACCAGTTCCTGCACCGAACGGGCCTGGCTCAGCGACTGGGCCGCGGCGACGCCGTCTTCCCAGCTCTTCTTCGAGAAGGCGAGCGTCTCTTGCGACAGGGCTTCGGCGCCCTTCTGGGCGGCGGCGGCCGACTCGACGACGGCTTCGAGGTTCTTCTTGCCGTGAGCGTTCAGCTCGGTCAGCGAGGCGACGGACTTGTCCACGCCTTCGCGGAAAGCCTTGGCGCCCGCAGCCTGGATGTTCTCTGCCTGGGCCTTGGCCTTGGCGGTGTTCTGTTCGACGGTCTTCTTAACAGTCTCGGCGGCGTCAGCCATTGGGACTCTCCTGAAGCGATAAAGGGTCTCGCAACGAACGGCGTTCATCGCGACAGGGGTCATATGGTGCATGTGCGAAGTGACTTCAAGTGAAAATTGTGCGACGCAACATATGAACGCTGATCACCCTTGACGGCCAAGCCGATCACAACTCCGTTGACGGCTTGTTTACCCTCTCGAAACCCGCAGAGCCGATGTTAGCCTTTGTAACGCGCGGTGATCAGGGTCGTCATCGCGCCACAGTGACGAGGCTAGTAGATTGACCATGAACGCCGTATTCCGCCGTCGCTTCCTAGCCGCCCTTGTGCTGGGCGGCGTGGTTCTCACGCCCGCTCTCGGCGCGCCGCCGCCGGTCGCCCAGTCCTCCGACAACTCGCGCTACGCCTCCATCGTGGTCGACGCCGCCTCGGGCGAGGTGCTGTTCTCGCGCTTCGCCGACGCCCGGCGCTACCCTGCCTCCATCACCAAGGTCATGACCCTGTACCTGGTCTTCGAGGCGCTTGAATCCGGCAAGGTCAAGCTGACCGACAATCTGACGGTTTCGCCTCGCGCCGCCTCGCAACCGCCGTCCAAGCTGGGCCTGGCCGCCGGTCAATCGATCAGCCTGGACGACGCCATGAAGGCCACGGCGGTCCGCAGCGCCAACGACATGGCCGTGGTCCTGGCCGAACACATCGGCGGCTCCGAGGCTCAGTTCACCGCCCGCATGACGGCCAAGGCCCGCGAACTGGGCATGGACCACACGCGCTTCACCACCGCCAACGGCCTGCCCGACACGCGTCAGGCGACCACGGCGCGCGACCTGTCGATCCTTAGCCGCGCGGTGATGCGCGACTACCCGCAGTACTATCGCTACCTCGGCCTGCACGACTGGTACTACAACGGTCGCGACTATCGGAACACCAACGGCCTGCTGGCCACGAACCGCGGCTACGACGGCATCAAGACCGGCTTCACCAACGCCTCGGGCTATAACCTCGCCGCCTCCTCGGTGCGCGACGGCAAACGGATCATCACCATCGTCATGGGCGGCCGCTCGACCGCCAGCCGCAACGCCCACGTCGCCGAACTGATGGACACCGGCTTCGAGGTCCAGCGCCGCCGCGGTCAGGGTGAACGCATCCAGGTGGCCCAGGCCTTCTTCGAGCAGCGCGGATACGGCATCAGCGCCGATCCCAACCCGCCGGTGGAATACGCCTCGGCCTCAAGCGAAGACGGCGAAGGCGTGGGCGCGACCGCTGTGGCCTATGTCGCCGGCCCGCCCCCCGCCAACCTGCCGACCCAGGTGACGCCGCCGCCCTCGGCCAGAGCCGCCGCAGCCCCCCGCGCCACGGCGCCGGCCCAGCGCGCGGAAGCCCCGCGCACGCCCGAAAATCTCACCGCCTCGCTCAATGGCGGTTCTTCATCGTCCACCCGCCGCACCTCTTCCGCCGCCACGCCCGCACGCACCCCGTCTCGCGAAGCCGCCCGCGCCCCCGCCGGTCGCTGGACGGTTCAGGTCGGCGCCTTCCGTGACGAGGCCGTAGCGCGCACCTGGCTGAACGATGTCAGCCGCCGCTTCCGCACCCAGTTCACAGAGGCGCAACGCGACGTTCAGAACGCCGACGGCTGGTACCGCTCGCGCTTCACCGGCATGACCCAGGCCGCCGCCGAAGCCGCCTGCGAGACCCTGGGCGAACGCCGCGTCACCTGCATGGTCATTCGCCCCAGCTAGACGCCCCTGCCCTGACCGTTGCGCCAGCTGCCCTCGGCCAGACGCCGGGCGTAGTCGGCCACATCGGCGGGCCAGGCCTCGATGGCGGCGTCAAACGCCGCCCAGTCGCCCGCGAACAGCATCCGCGTCGCCTCCTCATAGCCGGGCTGGTCGCCCGCCATGGCGGTCATGAAGCGATAGGCGGCCTCACGGCTGCGGCGCACGCGATCCGGCCCCTCGGCCTCGCGCAGGGCGCTCTCGACCAGCTTGCGTAGCGCCACAGACGCTCCGCCCGGCTGGGCCGCCAGCCATTCCCAGTGACGCGGCAGCAAGGTCACTTCGCGCGCCGTCACGCCCAGCTTGGGCCGCCCCGGTCCGCGCCTTTCGACAGGTTCGGTCGGCGCCAAACGTCCCAGAACCGTCTCCAGATCGCCGCGCAGATCGAATTCGACCGGCCGGGCGTCGACGTCATCGAACACCAGCACCGCCTCGCCCGCATCGTGCGCGGCCTTGACGGCAGCGGCGACCACGGACGGCGCACCCGAAGCGATCATGCGATCTCCGGCGAAAGCGGTGCAGGCAGCGGTGGTCATCGTCAGTTCCTTGAAGGCTGCGACGATTTATCCGGGCAAAAAATGCGCGTCAATATTACCCGGATTTATTTACCGCGAGCGTTCGCCGCTGCTGAACGCGCCGGCGACCCAGCTGACCAGTCCGGTGATGATGGCCGCGCCGATCCCGGCCCACAAGCCGTCGACCACGAACCCGCCCAGGAACCAGGCCGTCAGCCCGATCATCGCCGCGTTCACCACCAGCAGGAACAGGCCCAGCGTCACAATGGTCAGCGGCAGGGTCAGGATGACCATGATCGGCCGCACGATGGCGTTGACCAGACCCAGCAGAACCGCCGCCGCGACCAGGCTCCCGGTCGAGGTGAAGTCCACCCCCGGCACGATCTGGGCTGCCAGCCACAGGCCCAGGGCGGTGACGACGGCTTGAATGATGAAACGCAGCATGGAAGGCGATCTCCGTGAACCTTGACCATATAGTGCTTTAGACGGCGTTTCGCTCCCGTGCGAAATTCGCCCTGCCCTGCTAGCCTCGACGCGACACCTCTGACGGAGCCTCCCCATGAGCCTTCACGGCGCCTACGACCCCGACAACATCTTCGCCAAGATCCTGCGCGGCGAGATCCCCAGCGTGAGGGTGTGGGAAGACGACGACGTCCTGGCCTTCATGGATGTCTTTCCCCAGTCCGAAGGTCATGTCCTGGTGGTGTCCAAGACCTCGCAGGCGCGCAATCTGCTCGAGATCGAGCCCGAGGTTCTGACCAAGCTTACCGCCGCCGTCCAGCGCACCGCCCGTGCGGTGGAAAAGGCGCTGAAGCCAGACGGTCTCAGCCTGATGCAGTTCAACGGCGAAGCGGGCGGACAGACCGTCTTCCACCTGCATTTCCACATCATCCCGCGCTGGGCCGACCGCGCCATGAAGGGCCACGGCCACGCCCCCATGGCCGATGCCGAACAGCTCCAGGCCCTGGCCGCCCGGATCGCCGCCGAACTGGACTGACTACAGCGGGCCTTTGAAGATGAAGAAGGCCCCGCCCGCGATCAGCGAAAAGCCGACCAGATGGTTCAGGGTCAGCTTTTCGCCGAGGTAGAGCACCGAGAAGACGGCGAAGACCAGCAGGGTGATCACCTCCTGCATGGTCTTCAACTCGGCCGCCGAATAGACCTGATGGCCGATGCGGTTGGCAGGCACGGCCAGGCAGTATTCGAAGAAGGCGATACCCCAGCTCAGGATCACCACGATCCACAACGGCTTGGCCCCGAATTTCAAATGCCCGTACCAGGCGAAGGTCATGAAGACGTTGGACAGGGCCAGCAAAAGGATCGGCGTGAGATAGGGCGTCATCGGCATGCGCGGACTGTGCTTGCGTCCTGACGATTCCACCAGCATAAGGCGCCAACGGCCGGCTTAGCTCAGTTGGTAGAGCGCCAGTTTTGTAAACTGGATGTCGCGGGTTCGATTCCTGCAGCCGGCACCATCCTCTTCGGCCGCCTCCCTCCATGACCGAGACGACCAACAAGCTGGGCCACAAGATCGGGGCGCGCGGGGCGCGAACCCGTCGGGCCATCCTTGACGCGTTGCGTGGCCTTCTGAACCACAGGCATCTGGGCGAAATCCGCGCCGCCGACGTGGCCCTGGCGGCGAACGTTTCGGCCCCGACCTTCTACACCTACTTCAAGTCCGTCGAAGAAGGCCTGCTGATCCTCTGCGAAGAGGCCGGCGAGGACTTCCAGCGTCTGGCCAAGCATATTCACGCCGACTGGACCGGCGACCGCGCCTTCGAGGCGGTGCGCGCCTATGTGCTGGAAGTGCTGGCTCTGTGGGGCGACCACGGGCCGGTGCTGCGGGTCGAGCACATGCTGGCGGACAAGGGCGAGCCCGAATTCGCCGAAAGCCGCATCAGGCGGATGCGCCGACTGCACCTGGCGCTGGAACGCCGCATCGCCCAGGCCAAGGCCAACGGCATGCACCCCCAGGGCCTGAGCCCGCGCCTGACCTCCTACGAGACCGCCAATCTGGTGGAATCCGTCGCCGCCGGATTCGCCCTGATGCGTCGCGCCGACACCGCCGAGGCCATCGTCGACACGACGGCCCATATCGTGGTCAAGCTGACGACGGGACGCTGATCGAGACTTTCCTCCCCACTTCGTGGGGAGGGGGACCGCGAAGCGGTGGAGGGGGCGACACAGAGGGCTGACGTTGAGACGCCCCCTCCGTCACGCCGCTGCGCGTCGCGCCACCTCCCCACAAAGTGGGGAGGAAAGGGTTCTCCTTTAACCCCCGCCCAGCGCCACCGCCGTGTGATAGACGATGAAGGCGCCCAGGTAGGCCAGGCCGAACATGTAGCCGACCATGATCAGGGTCCACTTCATCGAGCCCGTTTCGCGACGTACGACGCCGATGGTCGGCAGACACTGGGGGGCGAAGACGTACCAGGCCAGGAAGGCCAGACCCGTGGCCAGCGACCAGTCCGCCGACAGGACCGAGGCCAGGGCGCCGACGTTCTCTTCAGCGCCGGCGACGGCGTAGACCGTGCCCAGGACCGCCACGGCGACTTCGCGCGCCGCCATGCCGGGCACCAGGGCCACCACCATCTGCCAGCTGAAGCCGATGGGGGCGAAGATGGGCTCCAGCGTCTTGCCGATCATGCCGGCGAAGGAATAGTCGATGGCCGGTCCCGTCGCGCCTTCCGGCGGATAGGGGAAGGTCGACAGGGCCCAGACGATGATCATCAAGGGCAGGATAATCTTGCCCGCGCGACGCATGAAGATCTTGGCGCGCAGCCACAGATTGAACAGCACGCTCTTGATGTCGGGGATCTTGTAGGCCGGCAGTTCCATCATGAAGGGCTCGACCGCGCCACGCCAGAAGACCTTGCGGATGACCACCGAGACCAGAAGCGCGCTGATGATGCCGGCGGCGTAGAGGCCGAACATGACCAGACCTTGCAGGCTGACGAAGCCCCAGACCGTCTCGTTCGGAATGAAGGCGGCGATGATCAGGACATAGACGGGAATCCGCGCCGAACAGGTCATCAGCGGCGCGATCAGGATGGTGGTCAGCCGGTCGCGTTTCGCCTCGATAACCCGCGTCGCCATGATGCCGGGAATAGCGCAAGCGAAGCTGGACAGCAGGGGAATGAAGGCGCGGCCATGCAGCCCTGCCCCGCCCATGATCTTGTCCATCAGGAAGGCCGCACGCGCCATGTAGCCGAAGTCTTCCAGCACGATGATGAACAGGAAGATGATCATAATCTGCGGCAGGAAGACCAGGACGCTGCCCACCCCGCCGATCAGGCCGTCGACGATCAGGCTTTGCAGCAGGCCGTCGGGCACGACCGCCGCGACCCAGCCGCCGACCAGGGCGAACAGGGCCTCGATGCCGTCCATCGCGGGCGTGGCCCAGGTGAAGACCGCCTGGAACATGACGAAAAGGACGCCCAGCAGGATCGCCAGACCCGCCACCGGGTGCAGCAGGACGCTGTCGATCTTGCCCGTCAGGGTGTCAGGCCGCTCGGGCGCGCGAACGCAGGCCTTCATGATGCGCTCGGCCTCGCGGTGGGCGGCGCGAATTTCTGTGGCGGACGGCGCATGCCATTCGCTGTGGGTCTCGCCCACGGCCAGATCAGCCTGTCCTTGCGCGGCGGCGACCAGTTCGGCGATGCCGCGCTTGCGCGTCGCCACGGTCGTGACCACCGGCGCGCCGATCTCGGCCGACAGCTTCTCGAGGTCGATACGCAGACCCTGACGCTGGGCGATGTCGTACATGTTCAGCGCCAGCACCATCGGCCGCCCGACCTGCTTCAGCTCCAGCGCCAGACGCAGGACCAGCCGCAGGTTGGTGGCGTCGGCGACGCAGACCACCACGTCCGGCGGCGTCTCGCCCGGCAGAGCGCCCAGAACGGCGTCGCGTGTGACTTCTTCGTCCAGGCTGCGCGCGCGCAGGGAATAGGTGCCGGGCAGGTCCAGCACCGACAGGGTGCGGCCGTCGGCGGCGTGGATGCGGCCTTCCTTACGCTCGACGGTCACGCCGGCGTAGTTGGCGACCTTCTGGTGGGCGCCGGTCAGGGCGTTGAACAGGGCGGTCTTGCCGCTGTTGGGATTGCCGACCAGGGCGATACGGGCGGTGCGAACGGCCATGTCCATCAGAGGCCTCCCTCTTCAAGACGAATGGTCAGACTGGCCGCCTCATGCCGACGCAGGGCCACACGCATATCGTCCACCTTGATGGCGATGGGGTCGCGACCAAACAGGCCTTCGTGCAGCAACTCGACGTGCGCGCCCTCGACAAAGCCCAGCTCCAGCAGGCGACGCTCCAGCTCGATCTCGTGATCCTGATGGTGGCAGTGCGTGCCGACCTGAACGATGACGCCGCGGTCGCCGCGGCGGGCCTGGCTGAGTTTGATGGTGTCGGTCATGGCGCTCATTACGACGGCGCCCCGCGCCGCTCACTGAATTTGACAGTGATTATCAGCTGCGAACGGTTCGCGTCCAGTAACGATAACCGGCGCCGTTGCGACTAAACGCCCATCGGCTATCAAGGACGTCTGGCCTATGGAGTCCGGCATGCGCACCACCCTGATCCTTTCCTCCGTCCTGACCGCCTCGCTGACCCTCGCCGCTTGCGGCGACAACTCGGCGCCCGCCGCCGATGCGACGCCCAAGGCCCCGCCGCCGCCCGCCTTGACCGAGGCTGAAAAGGTCGCCGTGCTGGCCGCCCTGCCCGCCCCCTACAACGCCGGCGACCTGGAGAACGGCCGTCGCGCCTTCGCCCGCTGCCGCTCCTGCCACACGATTACACCGGGCGGCCCGAACATGGCGGGCCCGAACCTCTACGGCGTCTTCGGACGGCAAGCCGGGGCTCTGGACAAGTACAGCTACTCGCACGCCCTGCGCACGGCCGGCTTCACCTGGGACGCCGAAAAGCTGGATCACTGGCTAGAGAACCCCAAGACCTTCCTGCCCGGCAACAAGATGACCTTCGCTGGCCTGCGCGACGCCACGGACCGCCGCGACGTCATCGCCTTCCTGAAGGTGGAAACTGGCTATGCCTCCGAAACGGCGAAGGCCGCCGCTGTCGCGACGGCCCCCGCTTCCTGATCGGTTAGCCTTAAGCGCCTTACCCCGGACTCATGTCCGGGGTCTTGCCCTCGGCGATTTCCTGGGCCTCCCATTCCTCGATCCTGCGCGCGGTATATTCCGGCGACCGGGTGAAGCGCGCCAGCACGCCATAGATGACCGGCACCACGAACAGGGTCAGCATGGTGGCAAACATGGCCCCGGAGAAGATGACCACGCCGATGGTCTGACGGCTGCCCGCGCCCGCGCCTTGCCACAGCACCAGCGGCAGTGCGCCGAAGGCGGTCGCGATCGAGGTCATGATGATCGGACGCAGACGCAGCGCCGACGACTCGATGATGGCCTCGCGAATCGACCGGCCCTGATCGCGCAGCTGGTTGGCGAACTCGACGATCAGGATGCCGTTCTTGGCCGCCACCCCGATCAGGATGATCAGGCCGATCTGGCTGTAGATGTTCAGGCTGGAGCCCGCCATCAACAGACCGAACAGCCCGCCCGCCGCCGCCAGCGGCACCGTCAGCATGATGACCGCCGGGGTGATCCAGCTCTCGAACTGGGCCGCCAGCACCAGGAAGACCAGCAGCAGGGCCAGGGCGAAGGCCCAGCCCACGGCGCTTCCCGCCTCCTGCTGATCGCGCGCCGCCCCGCCCCAACGGATCGTCGCCAGACCTTGCGGCTGCTTGGCGACCTCTGCGTTCAGGAAGGTGATGGCGTCGTCGATGGTCATGCCGGGATTGAGGTCGGCCTGCAACGAGATGGCCCGCTGGCGATCCAGACGACGGCGATCAGGCGTATCGCCCGAAGTCTGGGTCGTGACCACCGCCGACAACGGCACCAGTTGCCCGGCCCCGGTCGAGACATAGAGGGCCTCAAGGTCCGCAACCTCACGGCGGTTGTCGCGCTCAGTCTGCAGGATGACGTCGTATTCCTGACCGCCCTTGATGTAGGTGGTGGCGCGACGCGACCCGAACATGGTCTCCAGGGTCCGGCCGATCTGCTGCGACGACACGCCCAGAGCCGCCGCCTTCTGCGGATCGACATCGACCAGCAGACGCGGCGCGTTCGGCTCATAGTTCAGGCGCGGACGCGAGAAGCCGGGGTTCTCCTGCGCCGCCGCCAGGATCGGCTGCAGCCAGTCATAGATCGGACCATATTCGGAGCCCGTGACGATCATCTCGATCGAGTTCGAGTTGCCGCCGCCGCGCTGGAAGGCGCCGGGGGTCGAGGCGTTGACCTGAGCGTCAGTCTGACCGCGCAGCTTGCCGTTCAGTTCCTGTGCGATTTCATCAGCCGAACGCTTGCGCTCGGACCAGTCCTTCAGCGTCAGGCTGGCGTTGCCGGAGTTGTAGCTGCCGCCGCCGAATCCGGGCGCCGAAACCAGATAGGAATCGACCTCGCCGTTTTCCTTGTACTCGGCCAGGATCGGCTCCAGCCCCAGCATGATCTTGCGGGTGTAGTCATAGCCGGCGCCTTCCGGCCCCTGCACGCGGATGCCGACGCGGCCCCGGTCCTCGGGCGGCACAAGTTCATTGGGCAGGGTCAGGAAGATGCCCCCGGCGCCCGCCGCCACCAGAACGATCAGCCCGACCACGCCGCCCACGGCAGCACGACGCCCCAGCAGGGCGTTCAACGAGTTGGCGTAGGAGGTCTTCAGCGCGTCCATGGCCCGGTCGACCCGACGCGCCAGCCAGCCGCCGGTGTGTGCGGGCTTCAGGATCTTGGACGCCAGCATGGGCGACAGGCTCAGCGCCAGGAAGGCCGAGAAGGCCACGGCTGCGGCGATGGCCGCCGCCAGTTCGACGAACAGACGCCCCACATAGCCTGGCAGGAACAGCAGCGGCGCAAACACCGACAGCAGCACCACGGTCGTCGCCACGACGGCGAAGAAGACCTGACGCGCCCCGCGCTCGGCCGCGACCAGCGGCGGCTCGCCCAGGTCCAAGCGGCGCTGAATGTTCTCGACCACGACGATGGCGTCATCGACCACCAGGCCGATGGCCAGAACCAGGGCCAGCAGGGTCAGCAGGTTCAGAGAGAAACCGAGCGGCGCCAGAACGATGAAGGTCGCCAGCAGGCAGATGGGCGCCACCACCGACGGGATGATCGCCGCCCGCAGACTGCCCAGGAAGATGAAGTTGACCAGGGCCACCAGCGCCATCGAAATACCGATGGTGATCCAGACCTCGTCGATGGCGTGAGAGGTGAAGACCGAGTTATCCGAACCGATCTCCAGCGTCGTGCCGGGCGGCAGGGTCGGCTGCACCTGCGCCATCAGGGCGCGCACGCCATCGGAAATGGCCAGGTCGTTCGACTGGGCCTGACGCGTGACGGCCAGGCCGATCTGATCCAGACCATTGCCGCGGAACATGCGACGCGCCTCGGACGGCGCTTCCTCGACACGGGCGATGTCGCCCAGACGCGTGACATAGGCGGCGTTGCCCAACAGGGCGCCGGTGACGCCGTTGGTCATGGCGGTCGTCGCCCCGGCCAGGGTGCCGGAGGCCTGAGCCCCCGTGGCGGTCGAGGCCGAACCCCGCGTGCCGATGGGCAACTGGGCGAAGTCGGCGGGCCGCGCATAGGTGCGGGCGACACGGACGGTGTAGTCCTTCTGCGTCGATTCCAGCGAACCGGCCGGCAGCTCGACGTTCTGGTTGGTCAGGGCGGTTTCGACGTCGCTGACCGTCAGGCCGCGCGCGGCCATGGCGGCGGCGTCCAGCCAGATGCGCATGGCGTAGCGCTGCTCGCCATAGATCTGCACCTGGGCCACGCCCGGCACGGTGGCGAAGCGGTCCACCAGATAGCGGTCGGCGTAGTCGGTCAGCTCCAGACGGTTCATCGTCGTGGAGCGCAGGAACATGACCATGATCGGCTGGCTGTCCGAATCGGCCTTGGCCACTTCCGGCGGGTCTGCCTGGTCCGGCAGACGCCCGACCACGCGCGAGATGCGGTCGCGCACGTCGTTGGCGGCGTCGTCGATGTTGCGGTCCAGCGAGAACTCGATGTTCACATTGGAACGGCCGTCGCGGCTGGAGGAGTTGATGCGCTCGACGCCCTGGATGCCGGCGATCTGCTGCTCGATCGGCTCAGTGATCCGGCTCTCGATGACCTCGGCCGAGGCTCCGGCGTAGCTGGTGCTGACCGACACCACCGGCGGATCGACGTCCGGCAGTTCCCGAACCGGCAGGAAGAAGAAGGCCGCCAGCCCGATGACGCACAGGACGATGGCCGCCACCGCCGCAAAGACGGGGCGCCGAACCGAAAGATCAGACAGCATCATTTGCGGGCCGCCTCGGCGGTCGGCGTTCCGGCCTTCTGGCCGTTCTTGTCGCTGGCGGCGCCGACGCGGACGGGCGCGCCCGGCTGAATGCGGTTCAGGCCCGAGGCCACAACCCGATCATTGCTGTCCAGCCCCGACAGGATTTCAACATAGCCGCCCTCGACGGCGCCGGCCTGGATTTCAACGCGCTGGGCGGTCGTGCCGTTTTCGCCGCGTGCGATGCGATAGACGAAGGCGCCCTGGCCTTCATACTGAACGGCGGCCTCAGGCACCGCCAGGCTCTGGCGCCGGCCCTGCTGCACGGCGACGCGCATCATCATGCCGGGACGAATGCGACCGCCCGGATTGGCGAACTCGGCGCGCGCGATGACGGCGCGGGTCTGCTCGTTGATCCGTGTGTCCAGCAGGGCGATGCGGCCCGAGAAGCTCTCGCCCGCATAGGCGTCAGCCGAGGCGACCAGAGGCGTGCCGACCTGCAGCACGCCCAGGTAACGTTCCGGCATGGGGAAATCGACGCGAATGGCGCTGGTGTCGTCCAGGGTGGTGATGACCGACCCCGGCGAGATCAGCGTCCCCGGCGTCACCGTGGTCAGACCCAGAACCCCTGTGAAGGGCGCCCGGATGACGCGGTCGCCGCGACGGGCTTCCGCAGCAGCCACGGCGGCGCGGGCCGACTGCAAGGCCGTCTCGGCGGTCTCGGCCGTCACGCGCGGCGCGACGCCGCGTTCGGCCAGGATCTTGTAGCGATCATATTCGCGCTGCGCCTGCGTCAGCTGGGCCCGCGCCTGGATCAGGTCAGCGTCCTCTTCACGCGCCTGAAGCTCGACCAGGGGCGTCCCCGCCGCAACCCGCTGACCGTCCGTGAACATGACCCGCGTGATCAGTTGGGTCGTGTTCGAGGTGATGTTGACTGACTTGCGGCTGCGCGCCACGCCCAGGACCCGGATTTGATCGGCGAACTCGCGCGGGATCACGACCGCCTCAGCCACCACCTGACCACGTCCGCCGCCCGGACCGCCGCCGGGGCCGCCCCGACCGGGACCGCCTGCGCCGCCCTTGCTGTCGTCAGCGAGCGTGATCTTCAGAACCGCCGCCAGGACCATGAGTCCAACCAGACAGGCCGCAGCGATGATGAAAAAATGGCGTTTGAACACGCGACGCAGTCTCCCCGACGACAAGCGGTCCCGCTTAACGGGTCGCGGTCGTTACGCAAATAAAGTTCCTGTAACGTTGGCGCGTTCGGTTTCCGTCGCGGAAATCCGCGTCAAAAACGGCGCCAGACCCCGACGACGGGGCCGCCGGCCACGGGCGTTTCTCGGCCAGCGACCGCCTGACGCCATCCGGCCTGAAGGCTCCAGGGACCGAGATCCCGGACGACAGACAACTCGACTGACAGCCAGCGCGCGCCGTCCCCGTCCACCGCTCCGCCGAACCCTTGCGCCATCACCATCCAGTTCTCGCTGACGTGCGCGCCCGCCGTGACGTCCAGCCGCACCTCGTCCGGCAGGCCCTGACGCCAGCGCCGCGCGACCTGCGCCTCTACGAAACTGCGTTGCGGCATCCACTTTGCGCCCGAGCCGTCTATCGCACGTCCGGCCAGCAGCCGCGCCTCCCAGTCGCTATCGCCGGCCCCCGGCTGGGCATATCCCGCGTTGCGCCCCGCCCCGCCCTGGGCATAGCCCGCATAGACCGCCACGACATTTGCATCGTCCCGATATGCCTGCCACCGCGCGCCGATCTCGAGCGGCCCGCGCCCCTCGTAGTCGGCATAGTCGTCGCGCCCCGACTGCCAATCTCCCTTGAACTGCAGGGTCAGCCGGTCGCTCACGCCGTACTCGACAAACAGCGACGCCGCACGGTCCACGCGTTCCGCCGGCAGGTCCGTCCGACCGCCGGAGCCGAACTGTTGGTCGGCCCGCATGTCCTCGTATTTCACAATCGCCTGGCCCTGCCCCTTGGGCAGGTTCCACGCGCCGGCCCCAGCCTCAGATGCGACCGCAAGCCCCGCCAAACCGATCAGCAGCCCCCCGACTGCTCTCACACGTCGTAGCCCGGAGATTTTCGCTCCAGCTGACGCAGGGCGCCCGGCCAGGCCAGGGCCGAGATAAAGCCGATCCCTCGTCCCTGATCCCTTGTCTCGGCCTGGGCCGCGTCCGGCGCGATCAGCACCTGATCGCGTCCGCCCGACAGGGCCGCGACCTGCTGGGCGCAAGCCCGCTCCAGGAAGAAGATCCCCACCCAGGCCTGGGCCGCCGTCTCGCCCACCGCCATCGTGCCGTGGTTGCGCAGCAGCATCAGCGGCTTGTCGCCCAAGTCGGCCACCAGCCGCTCGCGCTCGTCGTGGTTCAGCGCCAGCCCTTCATAGCCGTGATAGGCGACCTGATGTTGCAACAGGCAGGCGTTCTGGCTGATCGGCAGCAGGCCGTCCTTCTGCGCCGCCACCCCCACCCCGTTCACCGTGTGCAGGTGAATGACAAACTTGGCGTCCTCGCGCGCGGCGTGGACCGCCGAATGGATGGTGAAGCCCGCCGGATTGATGAAACTGGTCGTGTCCTGAACAATGTTCCCGTCCAGATCGACCTTCACCAGAGAAGAGGCTGTAATTTCATCGAAATACCAGCCGTAGGGATTGATCAGAAAATGATGCTCCGGCCCTGGCACGCGGGCCGAGATATGGGTGAAGATCATGTCGTCCCAGCCATGCAAGGCCACCAGCCGATACAGGGCGGCCAGTTCGACCCGCGCCTGCCACTCAGCCTCTGACACCCGCGACTTCAGCGACGCCGCCGATCCGTCCGCCATGACGACCTCCCTTATCCTTGTTCGGTTGAGCCTCGCCCCGCGCCGTCGCGCCGTCAAGCGACCCGCGTTCGTCGCGGAAGGTTTTCGTTAACCCTGTTTTCACGTCATCAGGATGAGTATGCCGCGCGGCCAAGGCGGCCGTCTTTCGACACGCGGAGCCGCCAGTGTCCACAGTCGTTCCGCTAGACCCCGAAAAGCCCTCGCAGGCCGTGCCCCTGGCGGGCCTGAATCAGTTGTTGGATCTGGCCAAGACACGCTCCCCCGACGATCAGCATCGCCTGCTGATGGGGGTGGCGGGTCTCTACGAATCCGCCGCCGACCATGGCGGCGCCCCTGAAGCCCTGGCCGATATCTTCGTCGCCCTGACCCGCAGCGCCGAACGTGAAATCCGCCAGGTCCTGGCCCAGCGGCTGGCCAGGGTGGAATGGGCGCCCGTCGCCCTGGTGCGGATGCTGGCCGCCGACGAGATCCAGATCGCCCGCCCCGTGATCGCGGCCAGCCCCCTGCTGCTGGACGACGACCTGCTGCAAATTCTGACCGACTGTTCGATCGAGCATCAGATACAGATCGCCCTGCGCCCCGACCTCGGCGCCGCCGTGGCCCAGGCCATCATCGCGGGCGGCGATCCGGCGGTCATGACCGCCCTGGCCACCAACCGCAGCGCCCGGATCGAACCCGCCGCCTTCGCCGACCTGGTCGAGCGGTCGCGTCAGCTGGCGGCCCTGCGCGCGCCGCTGACCCGTCACCCGTCGCTGGACGAAGATCTGGCGCTGCGCCTGTATCAGTGGGTCGGCGAGGCCCTGCGCCAGGCCATCAGCGACCGTTTCACCATCGACCCCGCCCGTCTGGCTCAAGCCGTCCAGAGCGCGGCCCAGACCACCAGCCGCACCGCCGCCGAATGGGACCACGCCCCGCCCCCGACCGCCGACGATATCGACGCGCGACTGGTGGCCAAGCTGCACGCAGCGGGTCAGTTGCGCCCTGCCTACCTGATCCGCGCCCTGCGTGAGGAAAAGCTGGGCGTCTTCGCTCACGGCCTGGCGGTTCTGGGCCGGTTCGAGGTCTCACAGATCTATCGCGCCCTGGGCGGCGATACGGCCCGTCCTCTCTTCCTGGCCTGCATCGCCGTCGGGCTGGACCGCGCGGCCTTCCCGGCCCTGCTGACGGAAATCCGCAAGCTGAACAAAGGCTTCCCGCGGGACCCTGACAGCTCCGCCTGGCGTCTGGCCGAGCGTTCGGCGGATCAGGCCGCCTATGAGTTTCGGCTGCTGATGGCCGATATCGACGCCGCTTCCGTTTGACACAGCCCCTCGGCTCCGCTTGCCTAGCGCCGTGAACACGCCCGCCCCCCTTGCCCTGACCTTTGTCGCCAGCGACCGTCTCGAAGCCGAGGCGGCGCGCGTGCGCCTGACCGAACGCTACGGCTCCGTCCCGGTGGCCGAGGCCGACGTCATCGTGGCGCTGGGCGGCGACGGCTTCATGCTGGAGACGCTGCACAACAACCTGCAACTCCGCACGCCTGTTTACGGCATGAATCGGGGCTCGGTCGGCTTCCTGATGAACGACTATGAGGAAGACGACCTGCTGGAGCGCCTGGCCGAGGCCGACCGCACCGTCATCCATCCCCTGCAGATGGACGCCTGGGTCGAGAGCGGCGAGGTCCACAGCGGCCTGGCCATCAACGAAGTCTCCCTGCTGCGTCAGACGCGCCAGACAGCCAAGCTGCGCGTCAGCATCAACGACAAGGTGCGGCTGGAGGAACTCAGCTGCGACGGCTGCATGGTGGCCACGCCCGCCGGCTCGACCGCCTACAACCTGTCGGCGCACGGCCCCATCATTCCTCTGGACGCGCCCAGCCTGGCCCTGACGCCCATCAGCGCCTTCCGTCCCCGGCGCTGGCGCGGCGCCCTGCTGTCGCACACGGCGCGCGTCCGGTTCGAGGTTCTGGAGCCTGACAAGCGCCCCGTCAGCGCCACGGCGGACAATTTCGAAGTCCGCCGCGTCACCCGCGTCGAAGTGCGCGAACGCCGCGACATCAGCCTGACCATGTTGTTCGACGCCGGGCGCTCTTTCGAAGAACGCGTCATGGCCGAACAATTCACCAGCTGACCGTCACGGCTTTTTAAGGCTCGGCGGCGCAGACTGCGGATACGAGTTCAGGAGCCCGTCACGTGAGCAACCCTCCCCAGATCATTCGTCCCCCCAATGCGCTGCGCGCCAAGGTCGGCGGTTTCGGCGGCATCGACGCCAACGCCATCGCCAAGGCCGAGGCCGCGCTCAAGGCCATGTCGGCCCAGTTCGGCCAGTGGCTGAACGACGAGATCGTCAAGCTGGATCAGGCCCAGGCCGACATCCGCGCCAAGGGCTACACCCCCGAGACCGCCGAGGCGTTGTATTTCCGCGCCCATGACCTCAAGGGGCTGGGCGCCACCTATCAGTACCCGCTGGTAACCCGGATCGCCGGCTCCCTGTGCCGCCTGATGGACGATACCGACAAGCGGATGCAGGCGCCGCTCGCCATTCTGGACGCCCACGTCGACGCCATCCGCGCCGTGGTCCGCGACGAGATTCAGACCGACGAGCACCCGGTGGGCCGCGATCTGGCCGAAACCCTGGAAGCTCGGGTCGCCGAACATCTGGCCTGAAGGCCGCCCCATAAGAAAAGGCGCCGCCGTTGCCGGGGGCGCCTTTTTTGTTGGGTGAAAGCTGAGAATCAGGCGGCGCTGACCGCCGTTTCCTCGTCCTGGACAGAGGCCATGGGCCGGTCCAGCCGCTCCATCAGATAGGACAGGTCATCGCGCGAGGCATTGGGCCGCTGGCTGAGGAAACGTTCCAGCATCCTTTGTCTGAACGCCTCGCTGGCGACATCCCCGCCCTCGGCCTGAAGCGCCCGCCAGGTGTCGACGCCGGCGCGGAAGGCCTGGAACAGGCGCGGCGGCAGACCGGCCCGGTCATAGATGGCCTTAAGCCCCAGCGGCCCGGCGTCATGCACCATCAACCAGGCGCGATGATGCGGCGTGCCCGTCAGCTCGGCCAAGGCGTGTTCGAACAGGGCCATCTGCCCCCGCGCCAGCGCCCGCAGCAGCAGGGAGGCGTTCAGCACCTTGCGTGCGTTCAACCCGGCGACGAAGGCCGGCAGGTCGTTGCTGACCCGCGCCTGATCGACCAGATCGATCGTCACCCGTTCGCGCGTGAACTGGGCGAACTGGATGGCGGTCTCGGGGGCCACAGCGTGACGCGTCACCAGGTGCTCGCGCACCGCGTCGCTGGCCAGGGCCACCAGGCGCTCGGTCACAGAAAGCGGCAGAACCTGACGATAGGCGATGGCCGAGATGATCTCGGAGGCCTGGCCAAAGCGGTCGATGACCACGCCGAGCGCGTCTTCGGACAGATCGGCGTTGTCGTTGGCCGCCAGGGCGCGCACCGCCGAGCGGCAGCCCTCCGCCGCCAGCACCGTGGCCACGTCGCGCGGCACGCGGTCGCGCGAGGCCACCGCGTTCTGACGCACCGCCGATCCGGCGCGAACGATCTCGATCAGGTCGTCGTCGGTAAAGGCCGGTGAACAGGTGATGATCGGCAGGGCCACGCTGTCCACGTCGGCGACCAGACGACGCGCGACCTCGCGCGGCATCAGGTCCGAGGCCTTGAGCGTCACCGCCAGGGCCCGACGCACCAGTTCAGCGGCGTCATTGGCCAGAACACTGAGAATCTTTTGCGCCGCCGCGCGGTCGGCGTCGTCCAACGCCATCCGGTCAATGCTGCGACACAGCTTGTGCGCCGCCGCCGCACGCTCGTCTTCCGCATCCGACTTGATCAGACGCCTGATGTCGCTTTCCGTCAGTCGTGCGCGGTAGGCGGTCATGCGGGAGCTCGCGAGCTAGGCGGGGCGAAGAATCAATCGTCACGCTTAGCTTTACATAGTTAACGTCTCGTTAGGAGTGAGACGAAACCATGTTCTTCAGGCCGCCGTCTCAGAGGGCGGCGCGAAGGCTCCGCCAAAGCCGCTGCTCTTGCCGCCCTGACCGTCTTGGCCCAGCAGAAGAGCCAGCAGGCTCTGGTCCTGCTTCAGGCGATCCAGGCGCGCCGCCAGCATCCGGTCCTTGTCGCTCAGGTCCGGCGCGGCCTTGACCGCAGAGCCCACGCCCGCCGCCGGGGCGCCGTCGCCCGCCGTCCGTTGCAGGTTGGCATGCACCTCGGCCACCGTGGCGTGGCGGCCGTTGCGGTAGAAGATCGAGCGGTTCGCCGAGGCCGCGTCGGGGAACAGCGAGGCCGCGCTGGCGCCCGGCCGCGACTGCATGGCCTCCATCAGCTTGGCGGCGCCCGCCGGGCCGAGGAAGTGGGCGGCGTAAAGGTCGCCAGCACCCGGCTCCCGCCCCGTGCGGCCGCGCAGATAGGCGGCGTTCGACGCCGTCAGTTCCGCCGCCATGGTCGAGGCCGCCTGGGCGTCGAAGCGCAGGTCCAGCACCACGTTGCGAGCCGAGCCCTGCACGCGCCAGCGCCCGTCGTCGCCGCGATGAATCAGGTCGGCGTACTGGCCATAGCCATGCTTGGCGCCGTGCTGCTTCACTGTGGCCAGCCAGGTCTGCTCGATAAACTGGAACAGGCCTGAGGCCGAGGAGGTGCCGGCCCGCGCGGAAGGGTTCATCGCGCTCTCGCGACGCGCCGTCTTCATCAGGAAATCGAAGTCCACGCCGGTCGTGCTGGACGCACGCCGGATGGCCGCTTCAACCCCGCCAGATGATGGAATCGCTCCTACGCTCATATGGTTGACGGTCGCTAACCAAGGTTAACGAACCCCTAACGATCAAGCGCCGCAATATCGCCGCAAGCTTGGCGCGAACTTCGTTACGTGGGCGCTGGGGAGGGCCGACGACAGGAGGCGTTGAAGGCCATGATGATCAGAACCGCGGGCGGCCCCGGACTGGTGAGCCCGATAGACTTTTCCGAGCGTAAAAAGCCGATGCCGCGCTGGATGTGGGCGGCGATCGGGGTTTCGGCCCTGGTCCATGTCGGCGCCGGGGTGTGGCTGTACAATCAGCGGTTCGAGCTGGCGGATATTCCCGCCGTCGAGGACGGGCCGACCACCGTCATCGAGCTGTTTCCCATGCCCAAGCCGCCCGAGCCGACCGTCGCGCCCAAGGCCCCGCCCGCGCCGACGCCGCCTCTGCATCGCCCGGAGACGGTCATCGCGTCGCCCGTCGCACCGCTTGAGGTTCCGGTCGCGCCCGTCACCACGACGGACGCCGGCCCGGCCATCAACCTGACCGCTCCGGCCAGCGAGCCCTCGACCGGCACAACCGTCTCGGCTGAGCCCGCCCGCACGCCGCCGGTCATCACCAACCCTGACTGGGTGCGCAAGCCTTCGGGCGAGCAGATGATGCGCGCCTATCCGGCGGCGGCCGAATCGCGCGGGATCAGCGGCGTGGCCAACCTGTCTTGCCTGGTGAAGGTCGACGGGACCCTGACCGGCTGCTCGGTGTCGTCTGAAACGCCTGGCAATCAGGGCTTCGGTCGGGCCGCCATGGGCCTGACCCGCTACTTCCGCCTTAGCCCGCGCACGGTGGACGGTCAGGCCGTCGACGGCGCCCGCGTCAGCATGGCCATTCGCTTCACCCTGCCTCAGGATTGATCCTCAGGGCTAGATGAAGCGACGGGGGGCGAGGGTCGGTTCTTTCGAGGACCGGCCCTCGACTTCGTCCGCCACCACCCCCGCAACCAGCGGCCCCAGCAGCCAGCCGTTACGACGCGGCCCCAGGGCCAGGTGCAGCCCCTGCCCGACCGTCCCCGCCATCGGCAGACCGTCCGGCGTCGCCCCGCGCACGCCCGCGCGCCACTCGATCTGAAGCGGACGCTGCGTCTGGCCCAGCACGGCCCAGGCCGCCGCCAGCATCTGCGTGCAGCGATCAGGATCAGGCGTCAGCGACCGCTCCCCCGGCTCCATCGTCGCCCCGATCACGCAGCCCTCGCCCATCGGCGCAACATAGGCGCCGGGACCGCGCACGACGTGATCGGTCAGTCGCTCGTTCACCATGCCGATCTGGCCCCGGATCGGCGTGATCAGGGCCAGCAGGCGTGTCGCACCCTCGGGCAGCCCCGCCATCGCTTCTGAGGCTCCGGTCGCCAGCACGACCTGATCCGCCTCGACCGGACCCGCCGTGGTTTCAACGCGCCAGCCTCCGCCAGAGGACGACAGAGCCGTTGCGCGCGCTTCGAGGACGCGCACGTCGCGGCTCAGCGCCGCCAGCGCCTGTTCCGGCTCGACCTTCCAGTCTTCGTGCGTGGTCAGCCGCCCCGCCTCGCGGTCGAACCCATGCTCGAACCCCAGCGCCGCCAGTCGCGCCGCCAGCACCTCGACGACGCCTCCCCGCCATTCAGCCAGGTCGCGATCCAGCCTGACGCCGGTCGCCTCTGCAAAATCGGCCCACGCATCGCGAGCGCGCCGCAGCAGGGCGGCGTGCTCGGGGCTCAGGTCGTCGATGGCGCTTTCCATAGCCGGAGCGATCATGCCCGCCGCGACGCCTGAGGCGTTCAGACCGCCGGGATCGACCACGGTCACGCCATGGCCGCGCCGGGTCAGTTCCGCCGCCGTGCACAGGCCCAGAACGCCCGCGCCGATGACCAGGATGTCTTGAGAATTGAAAAGGGGCACGGTCAGTCCTTCGACCTCCCGCGCCCCGATTTCAACCCGGCTTTTGTCTTACTCGGCGGCGAGCTTGGCCGCGCGGGCCTCTTCCAGACGCTTGGCCAGGGCCGCGTGCTGGCCCCACAGGGCCTTGGGCAGGCGCTCACCGAACTTCTCGTAGAAGGCGGGGATCAGGGCCGCTTCCTCGGTCCAGACGTCGGCGTCGACGTCCAGCAGGATCTTCAGATCGGCGTCCGACATGCTCAGGCCCGACAGGTCGAGCGCATCCTTGGTCGGCACGCGACCGACCGGGGTGTCCACGGCCTCGGCCTTGCCGTCCAGACGCTCGACGATCCACTTCAACACGCGGGCGTTGTCGCCAAAGCCCGGCCAGACGAACTTGCCTTCGTCGTTCTTGCGGAACCAGTTGACGAAGAACAGGCGCGGCAGCTTCGACGCATCCGCCTTCTCGCCCAGCTTCAGCCAGTGCGCGAAATAGTCGCCCATGTTGTAGCCGCAGAAGGGCAGCATGGCGAAGGGGTCGCGGCGCAGCTCGCCGACCTTGTTCTCGGCGGCGGCGGTGCCTTCCGAGGCCACGGTCGAGCCCATGAAGACGCCGTGCTCCCAGTCGAAGGCTTCCGTCACCAGCGGCACAGCCGAGGCGCGACGGCCGCCGAACAGAATGGCGTCGATCGGCACGCCCGCCGGGTCTTCCCACTCGGGCGCGATGGCCGGGCACTGGCCGGCGGGCGCGGCGAAGCGGGCGTTGGGGTGAGCAGCAGGCTCGCCCGAGGCCGGATCATGCGGCTGGCCCTTCCAGTTCGTCAGGCCCGCAGGCGCTTCCTTGGTCAGGCCTTCCCACCAGACGTCGCCGTCAGCGGTCAGGGCGACGTTGGTGAAGATGGTGTTCTTCGCCAAGGTCTCGAGCGCGTTCAGATTGGTGTTGCGGCTGGTGCCGGGCGCCACGCCGAAGAAGCCCGCCTCCGGGTTCACGGCGTACAGACGACCGTCCTCGCCGAAGCGCATCCAGGCGATGTCGTCGCCGACCGTCTCGGCCTTCCAGCCGTCCAGCGCCGGTTGCAGCATGGCCAGGTTGGTCTTGCCGCAGGCGCTCGGGAAGGCGGCGGCCACATACTTGGACACGCCCTCGGGGCTGGTCAGCTTGAGGATCAGCATGTGCTCGGCCAGCCACCCCTCGTCGCGGGCCATGATCGAGGCGATGCGCAGGGCGTAGCACTTCTTGCCCAGCAGGGCGTTGCCGCCGTAGCCCGAGCCGTACGACCAGATTTCGCGCGTTTCGGGGAAATGGACGATCCACTTGTCGTCATTGCAGGGCCACGGCACGTCAGCCTGACCCTCGGCCAGCGGCGCGCCCAAGGTGTGGACGGCGGGCACGAAGACGCCGTCGGCGCCCAGCATGTCCAGCGCCGGCTTGCCCATGCGGGTCATGACGCCCATCGACACGGCGACATAGCCGCTGTCGGTGATCTCGACGCCCAGGGCGGAGATCTTGGAGCCCAGCGGGCCCATGCAGAACGGGACGACGTACATCGTCCGGCCCTTCATGCAGCCGTCGAACAGACCGTCCAGGCGATCCCGCATCTCGATCGGATCGGCCCAGTTGTTGGTCGGGCCGGCGTCGGCCTCGTCTTTCGAGCAGATGAAGGTGCGGCTCTCGACGCGGGCCACATCCTTGGGGTCCGAGGCGGCGTAGTAGCAGCCGGGGCGCTTGGACTGGTCCAGTTCCTTCAGCGTGCCCTTGCCGATCAGGTCGGCGACGATGGCCGACTTTTCGGCCTCAGAGCCGTCGCACCAATGCACCCGGTCCGGCCTGGTCAAGGCCGCGATCTGCGCGACCCAGGCGACCAGACCCTTGTGGTCGGTCGGCGCGGGATAGAGTCCGGGAATCGATACGTCTGCAGTCACAACATGGTCTCCTGAACCGGGCCGCCCGACGATCTGACGCCGTCGTGACGAGTCGGACGCTGATCACGTCCTGTTTCAGGCGCAATGCCATCTGAGGCGACGCAAGGTCAACCGTTGCCGCAATTCACTCCCACCGGAATAAATTTGCTGCGCCGCAGCAAGTTTTCCGGTCGCGACCGACCCTTGCCAGCGATAACAAGACCAGATGCGAACCATGGACACCCTCTCCGCCCTGCCCGACGGCGCCCTGGCCTCGCCGGCCTCGGATCGCAACGCCGAGCCCATCCTGAAGCTGCTGCGCGCCCATCTGCCTAAAAGCGGACGTGTGCTCGAGATCGCGGCGGGTTCAGGCCAGCACGCCGTCGCCTTTTCCAGCGCCCTGCCTGGCCTGAGCTGGACGCCCAGCGACCCCAGTCCCGAGGCCCGCGCCAGCATCGCCGCCTGGACGGCCGAGGCCCACCTGAACAATCTTCAGCCGCCGCTGGCGCTGAACTGTCTGGATGAGACAACCTGGCCGGACGCGCCGTTCGACGCCCTCGTCTGCATCAACATGATCCACATCAGTCCTTGGTCGGCGACTGAAGGGCTGATGACGCTGGCGGAACGCGTCCTGCGCCGGCCCGGCGGACTGCTCTATCTCTACGGCCCCTATCGCGAGGCCGAGGTTCCGCTGGCCTCTTCAAACGAAGCCTTCGACGCCAGCCTGACGGCTCGCGACCCGGCCTGGGGCCTGCGCGATCGGGACCAGGTCGTCGCCCTGGCCCGATCACACGGTCTGACGCTGACGCTGCGAACGGAAATGCCCGCCAACAACATCAGCCTTCTATTCAGACGAACCTGATCCGCGCCTTACGCGCAGACGCCCTCAAGCTCAGGCGATGGTCGCGACCACCGCCGACAGTTCGGCGCGTTCATTGATCAGCGCGACCTTGTCGCCCCGGAAGACCGCGCCCGGCGCTTCCGCCGCCACGCCGAAGGCTTCGGCCGCCAGGGCCACGCCGTCAGCAAAGGCCAGCACCGGCAGACCCTGCGTCTTGGCCAGCATCAGCAGCGATTTGACCTGAGCCACGCCCGCTTCATCCGCCTCGCCGCCTGGCACAACCACGCCCTTGACCCGTCCGCTCGTGATGTCGTCCGCCGTGGCCGTGGCCAGCACGGTCACGCCGCCGCTGACCAGACTGGCGTCGCCGGTCGAGATCGGCGCCAGCGAGACCCCGTCAATGCGCAGCGCGGTCTCCATGTCGCCAAGAGGACCGAAATCCATGCCCTTGCGCATGATCAGGCCCATGCGCAGACGCATGGGGGCGGGGCGATTGAAGCCGGGACGAGTGCGGGGGGCGGTCGAATTGTTGCGTTGAGCGGACAAGACGTCTCCTTCAAAGGTTGTCGTTCAATATTCAGTCGCCTGTTCAGAATGGATCAGACGAAAAACCCCGAACAGGAAACTGAAAACGAGAATCGCCGCGTCACGGCGCGGCCGGACGCGATCTGGATCAGTTCGTTGGGGTGACTGAACATATAGAGCCGCTGCGCTCGGGGTCAATGACAGGTCACGCCCATCTGATCTCAGCGATATTCAGCAGCGCTGCGTGAAATCTTTCTGCACGCTGTTCGCGGTACGGCTTGCCTGCCCGCCCCCCGGCCTTCTACAGAGCCGCATCCTCAAGGACGGACGCCATGGCTTTCACTCGCACCTATGACGGCTTTGAGCCTGTCCGCATCAATAAATGGCTGGGCCAGACCGGGGTCTGCTCGCGCCGCGAGGCCGAAGCCCTGATCGCCGCCGGCATGGTCACCATCGACGGCGAGAGCGTCACCGACGCGGGCCGCAAGATCGAGCCCGGCCAGACCCTGACCCTGAACGACCGGGGCGAAGCCGCCCTGGCCTCGGGCGTCACCATCCTGATCCATAAGCCGCTTGGCTATGTCTCGGGCCAGCCTGAGCCGGACAAGATCCCCGCCGTGCGCCTGCTGACCGCCGAGAACCTCGTCGGCGAAGGCACGCCTCCCGCCGAGGACGCCTCCCTGCCCCCCATCGGCCGTCTGGACGAGGATTCGCGCGGCCTCCTGATGCTGTCGTCCGACGGCGTGGTGGCCAAGGCCGTGATCGGCCCGCAGTCAAAACTGGACAAGGAATACCTGGTCCGCATCGAAGGCGACGTCACCGAGAAGAAGCTGGCCCTGCTGCGCCGCGGCCTCATGCTGGACGGACGCATCCTGAAATACGCCAGGGTCTCGCGCATGGAGCAGAACCGCCTGCGCTTCATCCTGACCGAGGGCCGCAACCGCCAGATCCGCCGCATGTGCGAGATGGTGGACCTTGAGGTCACGGACCTGCTGCGCATCCGCGTCGGCCCGATCCACCTGAACAACCTGCCCGAGGGCAGGTGGCGGATGATCACCAACGAGGAACGCGACGCCCTGATCCGCGGCCAGATGGGCTGAGGTCAGCCCAAAGCGATCCCGGCCAGCCGGGTCAGTTCCGACACATGGGCGGCGAAGGCTGCCTTGCCTTCCGGGGTCAGCGCCAGCCAGGTGCGCTGACGCCCTGCCGCCGCCGCCTTGCGGACCTTGAGATAGCCCGCGTCCTCCAGTTGTTTAACGTGCTTGGACAGGACGGAATCGGACACGGCGATGGCGTCGCGAACGGTGGCGAACTCCACCTCGTCCGCCGCCGACAGCATGGCGCAGATCTGCAGCCGGCCCGGGGCGTGAATGACAGCGTCGAAGACAGGCGCTCTCACGGCATGCTCCGAACGTCGATGCGATACAGCCGCATCCAGACGCGCATGCCGATCACGCCCAGACCGGCGGCGACGGCGCCGTTCAGGAGGGGGACCCAGATCAGGCCCTGAATGCGGCCCGCCCAGATGCTGAACAGCATAAGCCCCATGAGGATCACCCCTAGCCCGATCGCGGCCCAACGTGCGCGCTTCGGACTGTAACCATTGACCCAGACGCCGGTGCGGGCCTGCCATTTCCGCATGATGATCACCAGGATGGCGATCGCCACGGTCACACAAAGGATGCCGATCGGCGCCGGAAAACCCTGCCCGGCCACAAGCAAGGCGCAGGCAGCCGCATAGCCGGCATCATACCACCACGGCCAATATTCCATTTTTTCAAGCGCTTGCTCTCGGCCTTCGAGAACGATTGCGAGCGCCTCCTGGGGCGTCTGTTCAGCGGGCATTACGATCCTCCATCACTTTCCAAATAGGAAAATGACGCTGACTTTCCAGATCGTCAAGTCATAAGTTTCCAGTTTGGAAAACTAAGACCGCAACGCCTCGAACCACCGCTGCAACAGGGCGGCCTCGGCGCGGTGCGCAGCGGTGCGCAGCGCCGCTTCCTCGTCCACGCCCCAGCGTTCCTCGGTAAAGGCTTCGTCCAGCCGCGACAGGTCCAGAGCCGCCTCGCCCGACAAGGCTCCGCGCTGCACCGCCAGACCCAGCACCGCCGACCCCAACAGCGGGACGGCCGTCGCCAGCCCGGTCAGGCCATGGTCGTCCATCGCCAGCGCCAGGGCCTTGACCCGTTCCAGCGCCTCGGACGATTGCGCCCGGTGAACGATGCCCTCGGCGGGGTGCAGCACCACGCCCAGCTCCCGCGCCGCCCAGTCGCGCCACGGCCCCCACTCGGCCTGCTGGCGCTCGATCAGCGAGGCAGGGTGCTCGGCCAGATAGCAGATGACGTCCGACCCGGCGTAGGCGGCGATCTCGGCGGCCACCGGCTCGCGGGTCTGACTGACCCGGTCGATGGCGGTCGAGGCCAGACGGGTGGCGGGCATGGTCCCCGGAACCAGAAACTCGCCCTGCGCCGCCCATTCGTCGGCGACCAGTCCCGCGGCGGCCTCGGTCGGCAGGGTCAGGGTGTTTCCAGCCGGGGTCTTCGGTGTCCGCCCGTCCAGACGCACGGTCCAGCCGCCTTCGTCCGCCGAGACGTCAACCGCCTTCCAGAAGCGTTTGATACGCTCCTCGGACTCGCGAAACCCCTTGCGGGCGGCGACGTTGGGATCAAGCGGGGGGATGTGGGACATGGGTCGTCTCAGGCAGCCAGATTATGCAGCAAGGGCGGTCGAGGCGAAGCGCTCCAGCGCCGCCTCCAGATCAGGGCAGTCGACGGCGACGTGGCGCGCGCCCGCAGCGACCTGTTCCTCATGGGTATGAAAACCCCAGCCGACGCCCAGCGGATGCACGCCCGCGTTCAGCGCCATTCTGATGTCATGCGACGTGTCGCCGATCATCGTGGTCGAGGCCGCATCGGCCCCGCAGGCGGTCATGGCGGCGAACAGCATGGCGGGGTCAGGTTTGCCCGGACCATCCGCCGCGCAATGACTGGACAGGAAGAGATCGCTCCATTCCGGCCGCGCCAGGTTGCGCGCCACGCCACGCCGGTTTTGGCCCGTCGCCAGCGACAGCCGCCAGCCGTCGCGCTTCAACCGGCGCAGCGTCTCCATGACGCCAGGATAGAGTTCTTCCTGATGCCCCGCGTCGTACATGGCGCGGAAGCTGGCCTGAAACGCGGCGACAAAGTCGGCCAGTTCGGCGTGCGTCAGACTGGGCTCCAGCACATGCAGCGCCTTGTCCAGCGTCAGACCGACGATCTGGCGCACCCGATCATAGCTCGGCTCGGCCAGCCCCAGAGCCTGCGCCGCCTCACAGCACGCGCGATGGATCGACGCCCGGCTGTCCACCAGGGTGCCGTCGATGTCGAAAACAGCCAGGGGACGCATCACGCCGGGACCACGTCAAAGGCGATGGTCAGGCGCGTCTCGTCGCCGGTGAACGGCACGGTCCCGTGCCACATATAGGATGGAAACAGCACCAACTTGCCCGGCTCCGGCTTCTCGAAATACTCCGGCGGCGTAGGTACAGCACAGGCGAACGGCGGCGCGCCGAAGCCGATCCAGCCCTCTCGCCCGCCCGCATCAACCACCGCCGGCAGGTCAATATAGCAGGCCGAGGACAGCCAGCCCTCGGGATGGACATGCGGCGCGTGATAGCCGTTGGGGGCCAGTTGCACCGACCAGCATCCGGCGATGCGATAGGCGCCTGTATTGCGGCGACGCAGCGGATCATCCCCGGCGCCCAGCCGCTCCAGATACCGCTTGATCGGTCCATCAATGGCGACAAAGAAGGCTCGAATGACGGGATCGTCGCTGGCGCGCAGATCGACGTGGGTCTGGGTGCCGTGCCGCAGGCTCTGCCCGACCGGATGAGTGCGGAAGGTGTGCAGTCGACGCAGCGCCGCCGCGAGATCGCTCAGATAGGCGTTCAGGTCCGACCAAGCCTCGGGCGTATCAATTACCCCGCCCTGCACGACAGCCTCATAGTCATTCAGCGCCGGGCCGTCCGGCGCGCCCGACAGCCGTTCGAGCGTCGCCTTCAGCGACAGCCAGTTCTGATCCTCGGCTGGAATATTCGTCTCAGCCAGCAAGGCCGAGGCATGATCCAGCTCCCCCCGCGCCAGCCGAACCTCAGCCAGCTTCAAGGCCAAAAGCGGATGCCCCGGCGCGCCGGCCACAGCCGCCAGCGCATGATCCAGCGCCAGATCCCGGTCGAACGCCAGGGCGACGTTGGCGGCGGCCAGATCAATCGCCGGGTCCCGACGCGCCCCGCCTTCGGCCAATGCGCTCCACACCTCGCGCGGCGTCGAACCCGTGTAGTCCATCAACAGCCCCAGCAGACCGTGCAGCCCGCTGTCGCCGGGCGCGCGATCCAGCGCCTCGCGAACCGGCGCCAGAGCCCGCGCCGCATCGGCCGTCCGCATCCAGATCAACTGCGCCAGTTCGCGCAGAGCCTCGACATAGGCCGGTCGCCGCGCCGCCGCCTGACGATAGGCCTTCTCGGCTTCGTCGTGCTTCTCCTGCCCCGACAGAGCCCGCGCCAGCACCAGCCAAGTTTCCGGCGCGTCTCCGCCCTTGGCGAAGGCGCGACGAACCGCCGCCTCGGCCTCGGCGTATCGCCGCATATCGCCCAGAAGCGCCGCCAGATTATGCTCCGACACGCTGCTCGTCGGCCTAGCCTTCACCTGGGCCTCGCGCAGAGCCAGAGCGTCGTCCAGCCGCCCCAGCCGCTTGAGCAGATCAGCCTGCAAGGGCCAGGTCGCCGCCGCATTGGCCGCCCCTTGCAACACCGCCAGCGCCTCCTCCACGCGACCGGCGGCAATCAGCCGGTCAACGGCGGCGCGCTCGGGACTGGGGCGACCGTCGTGGCTCATCGCTGGCGCTTGACCCCTTCGAACGGATCGACGTCGCTTTCATCCTCGGAGAAGCCGAAGTGGGCGAAGCCGGCCTTGATCTCGGGGCTCAACGGAGCCTCGACGACCAGGGTGCCGCCGCCGGGGTGGTCCAGCTCGATGCGGCGGGCGTGCAGTTGCAGCTTCAGCACGCCGCTCAGCTCCCGCGACTTGTCGTCGCCGTACTTGTGGTCGCCCAGAATGGGGTGGCCGATGGCCGCCATGTGGGCGCGTAGCTGGTGCGTCCGCCCGGTAAACGGCCGCAGCGCCATCCACGAGGCCCGGTGCGCGGCGCGGCTGATGGTGGCGAAGGCGGTTTCGGCGGGCTCGCCCTTGGGGTCCTTCGGCTCGGCCGGGCGCATCATCTCATAGTCGTTGATGCCGGTCTTCTTCAGGGCCAGGTCGATCTGACCATGGGTGGGCTTCGGGTTGCCGATGACGATGGCCCAATAGGTCTTCTTGGCCTGACGACGGGCAAAGGCGCCGGCCAGGCGTTTGGCCGCCTCCGGCCCCTTGCCGAGCAACAGCACGCCCGAGGTGTCGCGGTCCAGACGGTGAACCAGACGCGGACGATCCATCCCCTCGCCCCAGGCCGACAGCAGGCGGTCGACGTGTTTGGTCGTCTTGGTGCCGCCCTGCACGGCCAGGCCATGCGGCTTGTTCAGGGCGATGACCATGTGGTCTTCGTACAGGACCAGCGACTTGGCGTAGGCCACGTCGCGCTCGGTCAGTTCATGCAGGTCGCCGGGCTTGCGCGGATTGTCATCAGGCAGCGGCGGCACGCGCACGGCCGCCCCGGCGGTCAGGCGATCCTGCGGCTTGACCCGCGAGCCGTCGACGCGGATCTGGCCGCTACGCGCCATCTTCTCGACCTGGATATGGGTCAGGTGCGGCCAGCGGCGCTTGAACCAACGATCCAGACGGATGTCATGTTCGTCCTCGGCGACATAGAGGGTCTGGACTTCGCGGCTCATGCGCCCACTCCGGTAAACAGTTTGCGCGCGATCATCAGGCCGACGAACAGGGCGGCGATGGAAAGGACCACCGAACCCACCGCATAGACGAAAGCCGTGGCCAGTTCACGGCGTTCGATCATCAAAGCGGCTTCCAGCGAAAAAGCCGAAAAGGTGGTGAAGCCGCCCAGCAGGCCGACGGCGGCGAACAGGCGGATGCTCTCCTGCCCCGCGCCCGACTTAAGCGCCAGCCAGCCGGCCAGCAGCCCCATCAGCAGACCGCCCGTGACGTTGGCGGTGAACGTACCCCATGGCCAAGATTGGGGCCAAGCCGCGCCCGGCGCCAGGCGCCCCACCGTCAGGCCCAGCCCATAGCGGGCCATGGCCCCCAGGGCGCCGCCCACCGCGACAAGAAGAAATTGCATCATGCCGGGCTTCTACACCGACACGACGGGAATGACAGCGGTCGGCGGACTACAGCCGGTTGCGGATCGCGTCCTGAACCCGGCGCGCGTCATAGGCGTCGGGGCGGTCCGGCTTGGCGCCGCGTCCCATGACGATCTCCAGCGTGGTCGAGGTCGGCTGCGGCCCGCTGAGATCAAGCCCCAGACCGACGCCGACGCCCGAGGCGCGATAGCCGCCGTAACGGCTAGACCCCGCGCCGATCGAAACGCTGGGGCGAACGCCCCCGGCGCTGTCGGGACGACCGTCGATCCAGCGCTGCGTGACCTCGAACCAGTCGTAGCCCTGATCCACGGTCAGTTGCGCCGCGCGGAACAGGGCGCGATCCGCCACCGGCCCGACGGCGCCGACACCGTTGTAGGTGACGCGAAAACGGTCGGACTCGATGCGCTGCTCATTGAAACCCTGGCCGCCCGCCGACTGCTGCGGACCATAGGGGGCCAGGCTGGCGCAGGCGCTCAGAGCCAGGGCCGAAACCGCGATCAGGCTGAATGTCAGGCGTTTCATGCGAAATCTCCTGCCCGATTAGCGCCGAGCAAGGCCCGATGTTCCGCCGCGAAGCTGAACAGAAGCTGAACCGCCTACAGCCCCGCCGCCGCCTGCAGCGCCGCAAAGTCCTCGGGCGGGGCTGCCTCCAGCGTCACCCGCTCGCCGCCCTCGGGGTGGGGGAAGGACAGCCTGGCCGCGTGCAGCATCAACCGCGACGCCCCGCGACCGGCGAATGTCAGCGCCCCGCCGTAGCGCACGTCGCCGACCAGAGGCCGTCCGATCGAGGCCATATGGACCCGCAGTTGGTGCATCCGCCCCGTCTCGGGCGACAGCTCGACCAGAGCCCCGTCCTCGCTGGCCGCCAGGGTGCGATAGCCGCTGACGGCGCCTTGCGCGCCCGGCGCGTCGAACTCGACCACCCGCATATAGCTCTCGCGCCCGATCTCCTCGCGGCGCAGGGCGGCGGTGATGCGGCCCGACTTCGGCTCGGGCGCAGCGGACACCAAGGCCAGATAGGTCTTCTGGAACCGGCGCATCTGCATGGCCTTGCCGAGGAAACCCGCCGCCGGCTTGGTCTTGGCCGCCAGGATGACGCCCGAAGTGTCGCGGTCCAGCCGGTGCACCAGTTCGGGTCGCTTTCCGTTCGAGCGCGCAAAGGCCCACAGCAGGTCGTCCAGGGTATGGGCCTGGATGCGACCGCCCTGGCTCGACAGGCCGGACGGCTTGTTGAAGGCGATGATGTGCGCGTCCTCGTGGATGACCCACGAACGGACGGCGGCGATATCTTCTTCGGTCAGGGAAGCGGGCTGGCGGGTTTTCACCCGCCGAGCCTTTAGCGGAGGACCGCCCTCTTCGCCATGGCCGAGGCGTACCAGAGCAAGAGGGCGGCGATCCCGACGATGACGTAGGGCATCCACTCCATCATGGCCAACTGCGGCGGCAGGGCCGGCGGCGGGTTGATGAACTTCGAATAGACCAGGCTGACCACCGCCCCCAGCAACGACAGGGCGAAGGCGTGCACCGCCCAGCGGCTGCGCGTCAGCAGCAGGATCGACCCGATCACCGCGCCCCAGACGCCCAGCGTCCACGGCACATACATCCACGTCGGCATGGCGTTGAAATAGGCGATCATCTCGTCGCCGAAACCGGATTCGCGCATATAGGCTTCGCCGCGCGTCGTGGTCTGGATGAAGTCGTATCCGCCATAGCCGCTCCACAGCAGCGACAGCAGGCCCACAAGCCACAGATGCCAGGGCGTCGCTTGACGCCTCGCTATATCGATCATCATTCCCTCCCCAGGTTGCGATCAGCGAGAGGCTAAGCCCGAACGGCCATGCTTAACAATGAACGGTGATCAGGTGGCTTTTCTCCTCCCCATTTCATGGGGAGGGGGACCGCGAAGCGGTGGAGGGGGCGGCGCAGACGTCCGATGTCGAGTCACCCCCTCCGTCACCTCGCCTTCGGCGACGCGCCACCTCCCCATTTCATGGGGAGGAAAGGGCTCAACCGTCCTTCTGCGTCCGCGCCCGCATCACCGCCCAGCGCTCCAATCGCGCCTTGACCTTCTCCTCATGGCCCTCGCCCTTGGGCTTGTAGAAGGTGCGGCGCTCCATCTCGTCGGGGAAGAAGTTGGCGCCGGAGAAGCCCTCGGGCGTGTCGGGGTCGTACTGATAGCCCTTGCCGTAGCCGAGCGACTTCATCAGCTTGGTCGGCGCATTGCGGATATGGGCGGGCGGCATCAGCGAGCCGGTCTCATGCGCCGCCTTCTTCGCCGCCTTGAAGGCCTCATAGACCCCGACCGACTTGGGCGCGGTGGCCAGATGGACGACGGCCTGCGCCAGAGCCAGCTCCCCCTCGGGCGATCCCAGGAAGTCGTAGGTGTCCTTGGCCGCATTGGCGACCATGATGGATAGGGGGTCGGCCTGGCCGATGTCCTCAACCGCCATCCGCACGATCCGCCGCGCCAGATACAAGGGGTCCTCGCCCCCGTTCAGCATCCGCGCCAGCCAGTAGAGCGCCGCGTCCGGGTCCGACCCGCGCACCGATTTATGCAGGGCCGATATGAGGTTATAGTGCTCTTCTCTCGACTTGTCGTAAGCGGGCGCCCGCTTCTGAAGCACCCCCGCCAGCGCCTGAACGTCCAGCAGGTCGCCTTCGGGAAGATCGAACAGAACCTCCGACATGGTCAGCAGATACCGCCCGTCGCCGTCGGCTAGGGCCAACATGGCGTGGCGCGCCTCCGGCGTCAGCGGCAGGGGCCGCTCCATCAGCGCCGCCGCCCGATCCAGCAGTTGATCCAGCGCCGCGTCGTCCAGACGCTTCAGCACATAGACCTGGCTGCGCGACAGCAGCGCCCCGTTCAACTCGAACGACGGGTTCTCGGTCGTAGCCCCGACCAGGGTGACGACCCCCTCCTCGACGAAGGGCAGGAAGCCGTCCTGCTGGGCGCGGTTGAAGCGGTGGATCTCATCCACGAACAACAGGGTCTGCTGTCCGGCGGCCCGGCGCATCCTCGCCGCCTCGAACGCCTTCTTCAGGTCGGCGACGCCGGAAAAGACCGCGCTAATCGATTGATATTCATAGCCCGCAGCCTTGGCCAGCAGCCGGGCGATGGTGGTCTTGCCGGTGCCGGGCGGTCCCCACAGGATCATGGAGCCCAGACGGCCAGCCTCGATCATGCGGCGGATCGGCCCGCCCTCGCCCAGCAGGTGGTCCTGACCCACGACCTCTTCCAGCGTCTGAGGGCGCAGACGGTCGGCAAGCGGCGCGTTGGGGGGATGGATGCCGGAGGCTTCGAACAGATCACTCATGGAACAGCAGAGATAGGCGTTCGTTCAGCCGATTACACGCACTACTATCGGCCCGAACGGAGGAACCATGTCCGACCCCCAGCCGAACCAGGGCCCGACCGGCGGCCTCACGCCCCATCTGACCATTCCCTCAAAGGGCGGCTTGGCGGCCATCGAATTCTACGGCCGGGCCTTCGGCGCCGAAGAGATCATGCGGATGCCCGCCGAGGACGGCGAGCGGCTGATGCACGCCCACCTCAGGATCAACGGCGCCAGCCTCATGCTGGCCGATGAATTCCCCGAATGGACCGGCGAGGCCGACATCGAGCCCAAGGGCGTGACCCTGCATCTCCAGGTCGACGATCCCGACGAGTGGTGGACCCGCGCCCTGGTGGCCGGCGCCGTGCCCGTCATGCCGCTGGAAGACCAGTTCTGGGGCGACCGCTACGGCCAGGTCCGCGACCCCTTCGGCCACACCTGGTCCATCGGCGGCCCGAAAAAGGCCTGAAAGACCTCTCCTCCCCACGGGTGGGCAGAAGAGGTCAGCCGGCTCCCCCCTACGGCAACCGCCCCGTCAGCTTGCGACCGCCGCGCACGATCACCAGTTCGGACCCCCGCTGCGCCCGGCCAAGGGCCGCGACCGAGGTCGCCGGGCGGCCGTCCACCTGAACGATCAGGTCATTGGGCCTCAGGCCGATACGGGCCGGAATGCTGTTGCGTTGCAGGCCCGTGACCACCACGCCGCTGGTGAAGGGATCGCCGCCCAGACGGTCAGCCAGCGCCGGGCTCAGCGCCACGCCCTGAAGACCGGCCAGCGCGCCCTGCCCCACGGTCGTGCCCTGACCGGGATCGGCCACGCCCGGCAGGGCCGAAACCCGCGCGTTCACCGTCTGGGTCTTGCCGTCACGCAGTATGGTCACGGCCACCGTGTCATTGGGCGCGCGCGTGCCGACGCGGAAGTTCAGCCCGCCCTGGTCGTTGATCTCGGCCCCGTCGATGGCGGTGATGACGTCGCCTTCCTCCAGACCGGCGCGCGCGCCTGGCCCCTGCGGATAGACCTCGGTGATGATCAGGCCCTGCGGCCGCGACAGGCCCAGGCTGCGGGCGATGTCGGCGCTGACGGTGTCGCCCTTCACGCCCAGCCACGGCCGCACCACGGCCTTGGCCCCGCCGATGGCCGAATCCACCACCCGCTTGACCATGGTCGCCGGCACCGCAAAGCCCACCCCGGTCGACGACCCGGTGCGCGAGAAGATGGCGGTGTTGATGCCGATCAGATCGCCGTCCATGTCCACCAAGGCCCCGCCCGAGTTGCCGGGGTTGATGGCCGCATCGGTCTGGATGAAGGAGCCCGAGTCCGAAATCCCCGTCTCGGTCCGGTTCAGCGCCGAGATGATCCCCGTCGTCACCGTCTGACCGACGCCGAACGGGTTGCCGATGGCCAGGACCAGATCGCCGATCTGCTGCTCTTCCTGATCGTCGATGCGCAACACCGGCAGACTGCCCTCGACGCCCTCCAGCTGCAGCACGGCGATATCGGAGCGTGAGTCGGCCAGCAGAACCCTGGCGGCGTATTCGCGCCGGTCGTTCAGGGTGACGCGGATCTGCTGCATGTTCTCGATGACGTGGTTGTTCGTCACCACCACCCCGTCCGCGCGCACGATGACGCCCGAGCCGATCGAGCCGGTCACGCGCGACTGCGGACCGCCGCCGAACATCTCGAAGAAGGGATCACGCACCTGCTGCACGCCGCGCGCCGAGATGTTGACCACGGCGGGCGCCGCCTCGCGCACCACGGGCGCAAAGCTGGACTTCATCGCCCCGGCGTCGCGCGGGGCCACGCGCGGCTGCTCGGCGAACACGCCTTCCTGCGCCTTGGACGGTTGCGGTTGGCCGCAGGCGGACAGCATCAGGGCGGCGGCGAGGGCCAGTCGGGAAGTCTTCATGTCGTCAGGGTCTCGTTCGGAAGGCTTTGCCGCATTGCGCAATGGTTTTGGGACGGGATCAAGGCCAATGGCCAAGCCTGGCGTCCGCCGCGATCAAACGACCGTGACCTCGTCCCGTTCCGCCCGACGCGCCGTGATCCAGCCGATCAGCGCCGCCAGCGCCAGAACCCCCGCCGCCAGATAGAAGGCCAGCCCCGGATTGGGCGCCCACATCCCCTGCTCCACCGATTCCGAATAGACCCAGCCGAAGAACAACGGCGAGGCCACCCCGGCGATGGAGGCGACGCTCATGTTGGCGCCCTGAAGCTGCCCTTGCTCGCTCTCGCTGACCCGCCGGGTCATCAGGGATTGCAAGGTCGGCATGGCCAGCCCCCACAGGGCGTTGGGCAGCATGGCGAGGATGAAGGCGACGCCCGTCGGCGCCCAGCCCATCAGGGCGATGCCGATGGTGCCGCCGCACAGCCCCAGGATCATCGTCATCCGGTCGCCCAGCTTCTTCGCGACCGGCCCCACCAGAACCCCCTGAACAATCATGTCCAGCACCCCGACCATGGCCAACAGCATCCCCACCTGCCATGGCCCCCAGCCGTACCTCAGCCCCGCATACAGGACGAAGACCGCCGAAAAGACGTGGTGGGCGAAATAGAGCAGGAAGTTCACGATCGCGAGGCCCGCCAGCTCGGCATGACGCCGCAGCAGCATCATGGCCCCGACGGGATTGGCGCGCCGCCAGCTGAAGGGCATCCGATTCTCGGGGGCCAGGCTCTCGGGCAGGATGAACAGGCCATAGAGGAAGGCCACGCCCGACAGACCGCCCGCCACCCAGAAGGGAACGCGCGGCCCGAACTCGCCCAGAAAACCGCCCAGCACCGGCCCCAAAACAAAGCCGCCCGAGAAGGCCGCACCAATCAGGCCATAGGCCCGCGCGCGTTTTTCCGGCTCGGTGATATCGGCCATATAGGCGTAGATGGTCGTGAAACTGGACGAGGTGATCCCCGCGATCAGCCGCCCGACCGCCAGCCACCACAGGTTCGGCGCCAGCGCCATCAGCGCATAGTCCGCCGCCAGACCGGCGCAGCTGATCAGGATGACAGGTCGGCGCCCATACTGGTCCGACAACGAACCGATCACCGGCGAGGCCAGGAACTGCATCCCCGCCCACAGCGCCACAAAGACGCCATTCAGCAAGCCCGCCCGCGCGTTCGAACCGACGAACTCCTCGATCAGATGCGGCAGCACGGGGATGACGATCCCCATGGCCACGATGTCGAGCACCGCCGTGACAAAGATGAAGGCCATCGCCGCGCGGCGGACCTTGGGGTGATGCAGAGACATGAGGGCCGATCTGTTGGACAGGTCTTTTAGGCCTCGCCCTCTTCCGCGTCATCCCGGAAGCCCGCAGGGCTATCCGGGACCGCAGGAGGCAGCGCGTTTAAGGGAAGTCAGCGCGTCGTCACCGCCAGCGTATCTTCCGCCCGCCCGTCCCCGCGCGGCGCATCGACGCCCAGCAGACGCGCCAGGAAGGGCTGAACATCCACACTGTCCAGATCGTTCAACCGCCGCCCCTGAACCACGCCCGGTCCATGGGCGATGAAGATCGCCGCCATCTCCGGCGAGAAATTGTCATAGCCGTGGGCCCCGCCCGGCTTGGTCATGGGCCGCGCCCTGGTCGTGAAGGTCCAGCCGGGCTCGGAGGCGCAGACGATAGCCGAGACGCGCGGGTTGGAACCCAGGACGAACCGCGCCGGGATCTCGCTCTTCCTCCAGCAGTCGAGATGCGGACGCGAGCCCAGCAGCGCCGCCTCGACCTCGGCCTCGCGACCCACTACCGGGTTCAGGAAGGTCACAGCCCCGGAATAGACGATCTGGATCGCCGCCGGATCAATCAGGTCGTCGATCCACGTCACCCGCTCGGGCGAGGTCGCGGCCATGCCGTGATCCGACACCACCACCAGCACCGTGCGCTCATAGAGGCCCCGCGCCTTCAGTCCCTCGACCAGTCGACCGACGGAGGCGTCCACCGAGCGGATCGCTTCGGCCGTCTGGGGCGCGTCGGGGCCATGGTGGTGGCCCTGGGTGTCGACGATGTCGAAATAGAGGGTGGTCAGCTGCGGCCGCTGATCCGCCGGCAGGTCCATCCACTCCAGCACGCGATCCACGCGCGCATCGCCCGGCATGCCCTGATCGAACTCGGTCCAGTAGGACGGGCGCACGCCATGGATTTCAGCCTCGGAGCCCGGCCAGAACATGGTGCCGGTCTTGATCCCCGCCTTTTCCGCCGAGACCCAGATCGGCTCGCCCTGGTCCCACCAGCGGCGGTCCGTCACGGCCTGCTTGTTGCCCAGCGAGAACCGGCCCAGCTCGGCGTCGATCATGTTGTTGCCGACAATGCCGTGGTGATCGGGGTGCAGCCCCGTCACCAGCGTATAGTGGTTGGGGAATGTCACGCTGGGGAAGGACGGCCGCATCGGCCCCGTCGCCCCCTCGCCCGCCAGTCGCGACAGGTTCGGCGTGATCCCCCGATCCAGATAGTCGGCGCGGAAACCGTCGATGGAGACCAGCATGACCAAAGGCCGTTCGGCGGCCAGCGCGGCTTGCGGCTCAGCCTGTTGAACAGGGGTGCTGGCGCAGGCGGTCAGCAACAGGGCCAGACACAGGCCCGCGACGCGAGAAAACATGGACACTCCGAAGCGACTTCGGGGAGATTGCCTAAGCTTAATCTGCGACAGCAAGAAGACGCCTTGTCGGCTTATCCCCATCAGGCCAAGCTCGAGCGCATGACCGCTGTGATCGAAACGACCGGCCTGACCAAGACCTATGGCGCCGTGCGCGCCCTGGACGGGCTCAGCCTGAGCATCCCGCGCGGCGGGGTTTACGGCGTGCTGGGGCCCAACGGGGCCGGCAAGTCCACCCTGTTCCGCATCCTGCTGGGTCTGATCCGGCCCACGGCGGGCGAGGTCCGGGTTCTGGGCCAGCACGCGGGCGACCCCGCCGTCATGCGCCGCATCGGCTCCATGATCGAGACGCCGCGCTTCCCGCCCTACATGACCGCGCGTCAGGTGCTGGAATGGCTGGCGCTGGCGCACGGCGCCAAGGACGCCGCCATCGACGCTTGGCTGGACCGCGTCGGCCTGACCGAAGCCGCCAACCGCCGCGTGCGCGGCTTCTCGGTCGGCATGTTGCAGCGCCTCGGCGTCGCCGCCGCCCTGATGACCAAGCCGGATCTCGTCATTCTCGATGAACCGACCAGCGGCATGGACCCGCCCGGCATCCAGGAAATGCGCGCCCTGATCCGGAGCCTGGCCGACGACGACGGCGTGACCATCATCCTGGCCAGCCACCAGCTGCTTGAGGTCCAGCGCGTCTGCGACCGCGTGGCTATCTTCAATCGCGGCACCCTGGCCGCTGAGGGCAAGGTCAGCGAACTGACCGCCGCTGGCGAACGCCTGCGCCTGACCGCCACGCCTCTGGCCAGGATCATGGGCGTGCTGGGCGACAAGGCGACGCTGGACGGCGACGCCGTCCTGGCCGCCATCCCCCGCGCCGAAGGCCCTGCCCTGCTGCGCGCCCTGATCGAACAGGGCGTGGACATCGACGAGGCCCGCTGGGTCGGCGCCGATCTGGAAAGCGTCTTCATGGCCGAGACCGGCCCCGCACGCACCGATGCTCAGGTCCGGGAGGCCCTCCATGCTGGCTGACGCCATCCGCTCCGAATCCTGGCGCCTGCTCAAGAACCGCACGGTCCTGTCGTGGAGCCTAATCTTCGTGCCGCTGATATGGCTGGCCGTCCTGATCGGCGGCGCCGTGATCGACGCCAAGGTCGACCGCATGGCCGACCAGTTGCCGCCGCAGCTGACCTCGGCTCGCGCCGCCCTTGATCTGGGCGACACCCTGCTGTCCGCCGCCGGCCAGTTGGCCAACCCTGCCCTATTGGCCTTCCTGCTGATCGGCGCGGCGACCGTCTTTTCCAGCGACTACCGCTGGGAGACCTGGCGCCTGATCACCGCGCGCAACAGTCGCCCCAACCTGATCATGGGCAAGGTCGGCGCGGTCAAGCTGATGACCCTGGCGGGCCTGGTCCTGTTCCTGGCGGCCGCCCTGCTCGGAGCCGCTATCAAGGGCGTCGTCCTCGACAAGGATCTCGTGTTCCGCTTCGGCGGCGAGCAAGCCCTGACCTTCGGCCTCCTCTTCCTTCTGGCCTTTGTCCGGGTCGTCCAGTTTCTAATGCTCAGCCTGCTGACGGCCGTCCTGACGCGCTCTCAGCTGGCGGCCCTGTTCGTGCCTCTGGTCGTCGGCGTCGCTCAGGCCTTCCTCGTCACCCTCGCCCCCATCCTGGGATGGAGCGCCGCCGACTGGCAGACCCTGCTGCTGTTTCCCGGCGCCGCCTATGAGGCATTGAAGACGGTCATCCTGGGCGGCGTCCCGACGGCTGTCCTGCAAGACGGCGTCGTGCTGCGCGCCGTCGCCAGCCTGGCCCTGTGGTCCCTCGTCCCGTTCAGCCTGGCCCTGTGGTGGTTCAGCCGTCAGGACCTGTCAAAGGAATAGCCGAAGCGCCGCGCCGCTACAGCCGCTTCTCCATCCAGACGTCTGCCCGCGCATAGGGCGTCGGCTGCGGCGGCAGGTGCACGAAACCGAACCGGGCATAGAGAGCCAGCGCCGGCCCCAGCGTCGAACTCGTCTCCAGATAGAGGCGGTGCGCGCCCGCATCCCGCGCCGTCGCCTCACAGGCCTCCAGCAGGCGCAAGGCCAGGCCCCCGCCCCGCGCCTCCGGCCGCACCGTCATCTTTGTGACTTCGAACCCGCCGTCCGCCATGGCGATCAGGCCGCAGCAGCCGACGCTAACGCCATCCCGCTCGGCAAAGAAGATATGGCCGCCCCTGGAGAGAATCTGCCCCTCGGGGTCGTCCAGGGTCAGATGATCCTTGGCTTCCAGGACGAAGCCGCCTTCCACAAGCCAGTCGGTGTTCAGCCGTTTCCAGGCGTCCGCATGGACGGTGGTATAGGCGACGATGCGATCTTCAACCGTACTCATGCCGCTCTATCGCCCGCTCGCCGAGAGGCGACAAGCGTGCAGACAAACGAAAAGGGCGGCCGGATCGCTCCAGCCGCCCCTTCAATGTCTCAAGCCGATGAAGCGATTAAGCTTCGTCGTCGCCTTCGATCGCATAGACCGGACCCGAGTCCAGGCCCTTGGCGGCGGCGTCGCGATCGACGAACTCGATCACGGCCATCGCGGCGTTGTCGCCGTGACGGAAGCCGGCCTTCATGATGCGGATGTAACCGCCCGAACGTTCGGCGTAGCGCGGGCCGATCGTTTCGAACAGCTTGCCGACTTGCGGCACGTCGCGGACGGCGCTGATGGCCTGACGACGAGCGTGCAGGTCGCCCTTTTTAGCCAGCGTGACCAGCTTCTCAACGAAGGGACGCAGTTCCTTCGCCTTCGGCAGGGTGGTCGTGATCTGCTCGTGCTTGATCAGCGAGGCGGCCATGTTGGCGAACATGGCTTGGCGGTGGCTGACCGTACGGCCGAGCTTGCGGTAAGCGGCGCCGTGGCGCATCGGGGTCTCTCCTACTCAACCCTGGTTTCCGGCCTAACTAAAGGGGCGGGACCTGGGGCCTTGTTCATTCTAACCGCCCCATCCGCGCCCCGAAGGGCGCTGGGCGGAGGGTTGATGATCAGATCTGGTCGTCGAACTTTTTGGCCAGATCTTCGATGTTTTCGGGCGGCCAGTTCGGCACGTCCATGCCGAGCGACAGGCCCATCGTCGCGAGAACTTCCTTGATCTCGTTCAGCGACTTGCGGCCGAAGTTCGGGGTGCGAAGCATTTCGCCCTCGGTCTTCTGGATCAGGTCGCCGATGTAGACGATGTTGTCGTTCTTCAGGCAGTTGGCCGAGCGGACCGACAGCTCCAGTTCGTCGACCTTCTTGAGCAGGGCCGGGTTGAAGGGCAGGTCGGGCTTGCCGTCCGCCGCCTCAACAGCCTTGGTCGGCTCGTCGAAGGTGATGAAGATCTGCAGCTGGTCTTGCAGGATGCGGGCGGCGTAGGCCACCGCGTCAACCGGCGAGACGGCGCCGTTGGTTTCAACTTCCAGGATCAGCTTGTCGTAATCCATCGACTGGCCCTGACGGGTCGGCTCGACGCGATAGGCGACGCGCTTGACCGGCGAGTACAGGGCGTCGACGGCGATCAGGCCGATCGGCGCATCTTCCGGGCGGTTCAGTTCGGCGGCGACGTAGCCCTTGCCGTTCTGGACCGTCAGTTCCATGCGGACCGAAGCGCCGTCGTCCAGCGTGCAGATGACGTGATCGGGGTTCAGAACCTCGATGTCCGCCGGCGCTTCAATCTGAGCCGCCGTGACGACGCCGGGACCCGTGGCGCGCAGTGTCATGCGCTTGGGGCCTTCGGCGTGCATGCGCAGCGCCAGTTGCTTGATGTTCAGGACGATGTCGACCACGTCTTCCCGCACGCCTTCCAGCGACGAGAACTCGTGAACAACGCCGTCGATCTGGATGGCCGTGACAGCCGCGCCTTGCAGCGAGGACAGCAGAACGCGACGAAGCGCGTTGCCGAGCGTCACACCGAAACCACGCTCGAGAGGCTCAGCGACCAGACGCGCCTTGCGCAGCGGGTCGGAACCGCCCTCGACTTGCGGCTTCTCGGGACGGATCAGCTCTTGCCAGTTTCTTTCGATCATAGAGTCCCTCGAACGGGTTTCGCCGGTTCCACGCTCTCACGTTCAGAGCAGAAGGAACCGGCGGGAAAAGGGGTAGTCGGTCGCTTAGACGCGGCGGCGCTTGGGCGGACGGCAACCATTGTGCGGCATCGGCGTGACGTCGCGGATGGTCGTGATCGTCAGACCCACCGACTGCAGAGCGCGAAGCGCCGACTCACGGCCGGAACCCGGACCCGAGACGTTGACTTCCAGCGTCTTCACGCCGTGCTCTTGCGCCTTCTTGCCAGCGTCTTCAGCAGCCATCTGGGCGGCGTAAGGGGTCGACTTACGCGAACCCTTGAAGCCCATGTGACCGGCCGAAGACCAGGAAATCGCGTTCCCCTGGGCGTCCGTGATCGTGATCATGGTGTTGTTGAAGGAGGCGTTCACGTGGGCGACGCCCGACGTGATGTTCTTGCGCTCGCGCTTCTTTACGCGACCCGGTTCCTTGGCCATCGATCAGCCCTCTCTTACTTCTTCTTGCCGGCGATCGGCTTGGCCGGACCCTTGCGGGTACGTGCGTTGGTGTGCGTGCGCTGACCGCGGACCGGCAGGCCCTTGCGGTGACGCAGGCCGCGGTAGCAGGCCAGGTCCATCAGACGCTTGATGTTCATCGACGTCTCACGGCGCAGGTCGCCTTCGACGGTGTGGTCCTTGTCGATCGTTTCACGGATCTGCAGAACTTCAGCGTCGGTCAGCTGGTTCACGCGGCGGGCCGGCTCAATGCCGACCTTAGCGGTGATTTCCTTGGCGGCGTGTGCGCCGATGCCATGGATGTACTGAAGCGCGATTTCGACGCGCTTGTTGGTCGGAATGTTGACGCCAGCGATACGGGCCACGAGAATCTCCAGATACGCTTAAACAGACGCGGAAACCGCTCCGGTCAACAGACCAGGAGCGTGTGCGCCCTTCGCGGAAGCCGCCCTTATACAGGGGATTCGAATGGCGTCAACGGGCGCACCGCTCCAGCGGCGCATCACGGCATGAACTCCACACCCACAGTGATCTCGCGTCCTTCAACAGGGCGACCGTCCCGCGTCGGGGGACGAAAGCGGAAATAGCCGGAGGCCGCAAGGGCCGCCTCGCCGAATCCCCGACCCGGCGGCGCCTCGTCCACAACCCGGCAATTCTCCAGTCGGCTGTCCAGCCGGATGCGGCAGGCGATCCGCGCGCTGCCGTTCAGGCGCTGACGGAAGGCCTCACGCGGATGCAGTCGCCTCAGTTGATCCTTGGTCGGTCCCTGGATCAGGCGCGGCGGGCCGTCGCCTGCCCCCGGCCCCGATCCGGCCC
>NZ_JACARP010000291.1:0-303 GCF_013386595.1 Brevundimonas sp. P7753
GACCGCCTGAGCTGGCTGCACCTGCTGCTCACCCAGCACGTCAGCGCGCTGCCCGCCGACACCGGCACGGAGGCCCTGATCCTCGACCTGCAGGGCCGCGTGCTGCACCACATGGTGGTCGGCCACTGCGCCGATGCCTCCGGGGACGCCGTGGTGTACCTCGACACCGAGCCCGGCGAGCTCGCCGAGCTGCTCGACTACCTGACGAAGATGGTGTTCTGGTCCAAGGTGGAGCCCCGCGACGCCACGGCGGAGCTCGCGGTGCTCAGCGTCGTCGGCCCCGACACACCCGCCGTGCTGGCC
>NZ_JACARP010000292.1:0-316 GCF_013386595.1 Brevundimonas sp. P7753
GACCTGCGGAGCTCTTCTGCGCAACCGCGAGCCCAACGAGGGCTGATACGTGCTCTCATCAAGATGAGGTCCGGCGCAGCCGGGAGCATAGCGACGGTGTAGCGAGCCGGTTCGCCAAGCAGACGTGCAACAGTTTGAACAGACATGAATGCCTCCAATACCCCCTACGCTCGGGGGTGCAAGTTGGGAACCTCGTGGCGTAGTCCCGGTGATCAGCCAGGCGCGAGGCGATCCGCACCCTCAGAGGGAGAACTTGGATTCACTGGTTGTTGTCCAGTCAGAAGAGAAAAAAACGGGCGACTTCGCAGCCCTTGCT
>NZ_JACARP010000042.1:0-81978 GCF_013386595.1 Brevundimonas sp. P7753
GACGGGGCGGAAGCCCCAGCGCGGGAGGGGGTGGTCATGGCTGCGACCGACGTTCCTATGTGGGCCGATGGGATCGCCACGGACGGCGAAAACGTCGCCATGGCTCAGAAGGCCGAGGCGGACCACGGCGGCCACTATTGGGCCGTGGACGGGGGCAATGGCGGCCTAGATTGGGAGCCGACGCACTTCATTTCGCTGGACGCCCTCACCCCCCGCCATGAAGCCCCAGCCCCCCGCCAGGAACTCGCGCCCTATACCGAAGACCTGAAAGGCATCAAGGCGGCAATGCTGGCAGATGAAGCCCCAGCCGAGGGGGCGGGGGAGGTGCTGATGTTGGAGGGGAACCCGTTCGGAACCGGCCTTTCAGAGCCGCGCCTTGTCCGCGCCCGTTCGTCTGCGCCGGAAGCCCGCGATGAAGCGCTAGGAAATCTGCTGGCAGTCATTCACGGCGACGGCGGACACAGGGCACTGGAAGTCGGAACCAAACAGGCTGCGCTTGAGGCTGAAAAGATCGTTGCTGGTTTATTTGCCGCCCCGAGCGCCGACAAGCTGCGGGAGGCTATGAAGACGGCTTGCGATTTGCTGGCAGGACGAACCTACGGCCATGCTGCTCGCTCGCCGGGACATAATGCGCGACTTGTCCTTGAACACGCCCTCTCCACCCCTGACGCCCTGAAGGGGGATGCGAAATGAGCGGTCTCTATCACGGCGACTGCCTCGACATCCTCCCGGCCATCGCGACCGGAAGCATCGACCTGATCCTGGCCGACATGCCCTACGGCACGACTCGATGCGCGTGGGACAGCCATATCGACCTGCAGCGGTTGTGGCCCGAACTCAAGCGCGTGTCGAAAGGGGCGATTCTGCTTTTCGCGCAGACGCCTTTCGACAAGGTGCTGGGGGCCAGCAATCTGCCAATGCTCCGCTATGAATGGGTCTGGGAGAAGACGCACGCGACCGGCCATCTGAACGCCAAGCGCGCGCCGCTCAAAGCCCATGAGAACGTGCTGGTATTCTACACCAAGGCCCCGACGTTCAATCCGCAGAAGACATCGGGCCACGTTCGCAAATCAGCGGTGAAGCGCGGGGACGTCACGCCGGTCTATGGCGCACAGACCTTCGCGCCTATCAGCTACGACAGCACGGATCGCTACCCCCGTTCGGTCCAGGCCTTCGCCAGCGACAAGCAGAGGTCGAAGCTGCATCCGACCCAGAAGCCGCAGGGCCTCTGCGAGTATCTGATCCGCACCTACAGCAATCCCGGCGACGTGGTTCTTGATTTCTGCATGGGGTCGGGAACGACCGGGGCTGCGGCTCATGCCGAGGGGCGCCGCTTCATCGGGATCGAAAGCGATCCGGCCCACTTCGCGACTGCGCAGTCGCGGGTCTCGACCATAAGGAAAGCCGCATGACCGCCCCCACCACCCGAGAGACAGCCGACCATGCGGAACTGCTGGAGAAGCTGAAACGCGTCAAATACGTCCGTGAGGCGCACGACGAGCCCCACGGAACCTATGATCAACCGTGCGACGCTGACGATTACGGAGCGGAGGCGGTCCCGGTCAATCCAGACGGTGAAGCCGCCGCCGACGCCCTCGAAAATCTCCTGTCCGAGATAGCGGCGCTGCGTGGGGATTTGACTGTCTCGCGCGACGATCTCGACCAGTTGCAGGCGCATTTTCGGCAGCGGGACCGCGAGGCCACCCAAGCCGAGCGCCAGCGCGACGAGTTGCGGAAGGCGTTGGAGGGTGCGCTGCCTCAGCTTGAGGTGCTCCACAGCATCCTTTCCAGCAAGGAAACGCGAGCTGTCGTGTGGCGCGAAATCACTAAGGGACGCCAAGCCCTCGCCAGCCAGGGAGCCGACCCCACGCCGGTCAAGAAAGAGCGCGCTTGGATTTGTCCGCAGGACAACACGCCATGCCCTCCCGAGTGCGACAGCGACGACCGCCGCCACTGCGCTTCCGTCGCTTGCAATGAGCAACCAGAATGACCGACCTTAGCGCGCTCATCGAACTGGTCGAACACCGCATCGGCCAAGACTTTGACGGTGAATGCCACCTGACCGAAGCCGAAGCTCGCCAGATCGCCGCAGCCATCCGCGATCTGACGGAGTGGCGTGACATTGCGACGGCTCCGAGGGATGGCCGAGAAATCATCCTGAGACGCTGTAAGCGCGTGGGCGCTGCGAGTTGGATCGAGTGGCCAGAGTCCGCGTCCGAAGAAGCGGGGCAGGGATGGACCATTGGATACGATGGGGACTGCTGGGACGGCGATAAATCTCCCGCCCACTGGCTCCCCCTCCCATCCGCCCCTAACCAAGCAAAGGAGGCTGGAGAGTGATGGTTCATTCCGCCGAAGACGGCTTCATACCTGTTGATGGTGCATCCATCGTCCGCGACTATTGGTCCGCAATCTGCGACTGCGATTGGCATCAGGTGCCGGAGGACGTTCGGGACACCTATGAGGACGCGCTCATTTCTCAGGGGCTGGCTGTCTGGGACGCCGTCGATGACGACGATCTGGACAACCCTTTCGCCGAAGAGATTGGTATCGTTCCGGGTGGATCGGTCCTGCGCCTCACGCCAGCAGGTCGAGCCGCTTTCGTCAGCCCTATCCAGCACGGGTACGAAGGCGCTGAAAGCGGCGAAGTCTCCCCTAATCTCAAAGCCAAGGCACAGGGAGAGGGCGGATGACTGACCGCATCGCCATGATCGTCGGCTACGGCGTCATGTGGTTATCGGCCAGCGCCATCGTCGCCTTAGCTGCTGGTGTCCTCATGCAGTTGATCTGGGTCCGCGTTATCCGGCCTGCACACCTGATGGCCGACTATCAGGAGTGGCGACGCGCGAGGGCTTCAGGCGCTTGGCAATGGCCGCGCATCGTGACCCGCACCCCCACCACGCCCCCTGATGGAGAGGGACGATGAGCGCCGCGAACGACAGCACGCCGACCCGCCGCGTCCGTCTGGAGGGCGCCGCCGACATCGCCAGCTATCTCGGCCGGCCCGAGCGTTGGGTCTATCACGCCCGAGAGAAGGGCTGGTCCTGCCCGATCAGGAAGCGCGACGGGATCGGGCTCTATGCCTTCCCCGACGAGCTGGACGCGTGGCTGGAAGCTGACGAGACCCTAGCCCCGAACGTGCGGGCCGCGTGACAGATGACATCGGCGGCCTGACGTGCCTGTATGCGGCACGCTCAGGGGCTTCGCATGGCTAACGTCCGCAAGATCAAGAACCGGCCGCGCCAGGACGGTAGCGTCAAGGTCAGCTGGCGCGCGACCTGGGCTGGCCCTGACGGCGTCAGGCAGTCCAAGAACTTCGACCTGAAGGGCGAGGCGAAGGCCTGGCTGGACAGCGTGTCGGCAGGGCTGGTCGGCGGGTCGTCCACCATGACAGTGACGCAACTGGCCGAAGCCCATATCGCCAACTTCCACGGCCTGGTCAGGGCGGGCGCCCGGCGCACCGGGACGGCGGACGGCTATCAGTCGATCCTCGATACCCATATCCGCGACCACAAGATCGGACGCACCCGGCTCTCCAACCTGCGGTCGCCCGACATTCAAGGCTTCCTTGATGAGGTCGTCCAGAGTGGCGGCTCCATCAACCTCGCACGCCAGATCAGGCGCTCTCTGGTGACGTGGTGCCGGTTCGGAGCTCGCCGCGGCTGGCTGTTGGCGAATCCGGCTCAGGCCTGCGCCGTCGAGGGCGATGGGGAAAAGGCCGACAGCGAGCCCTTCTCTTTGCCGTCGAAGGATCAGCTCGCCGCCCTGGTGAAGGCCGCGACCGAGAGCACCAACCCTGAACGCGATAGCGCCGTTGTGCGCATCCTCATGTTCGGCGGGCTGCGGATCTCGGAAGCTCTTGGCATGGCAGACGACGCCGCAGCTGTTCGGACGACGGGCGGCAAGCTGCGCGTGAAGGAGCGGCTAGACCGGACGCATCGGACGCTGGACCCTCCGAAGACGAAGAAGGGCCAGCGCGACGTGCCTATCGGGCAGACGACGGCCCTGGCCGTTCGCGCCTGGCGCCTGAAGCGCGGGCCGGTCGGCCACTTCCAGCACGTAGACGGCCGCCGGGAGCGCCGACTGATGCCGGGCCGGCTGTTCCCGAACCCGAAGACCGGCGAGGGCGTCTGGGGCTATGAAGACTTCATCCGCGACTGCTGGATGCCGCTGATGCGCGCCGCCGGGCTGGTGATGATGCTGCCCGACAGCAAGGGCAAGAACCGCCCGGTTGCCGAGTTCAAGCCCCACGTCCTGCGCCATGTCGCCGTCAGCCTCTGGCTGGCGCAAACGCCGCAGCCCAAGCCGAAGAAGGTTCAGGAGCTGGTCGGACACGCTACGCTGAAGATGACGATGGACACCTACGGCCATCTTTGGCGGGACGAGGAAGAGGACGACGCCATCGCCCAGGCAAGCGAGCGCCTGATTAGCTGAGAGCGCCGCGCCAGCGCCGCAAATCCGGCAAGGTGTTGGAATTGCTCAGGGCGTCTCAGACTTAAAATCTGCCGACTTCGGTCTTGCGGGTTCGACCCCCGCCGCTCGCACCACTTCCATTTCACAGGCTTGGTTGTCGTTGCGGGGACCCGAGGGCTCGACGCGTCCGAGGTGTATGGCTAGGCTTGGGCGATGAAGAAGATGCCCCTGAGCGAAGTCCTTCTCTGCATCATTCTGGTCATCGGCGCGATCGGGGCCGCACTGTCGGTCCTGGCCATATTCGCGGCTCTGGGGGTCAGCCTCTACGCGGCTCTGTTGGGTTGATCCGATCCCTTGTCTTGGCGCCGTAACGCTGCGGGGGTAGGCAAGCTGCACCTTTAGTGTTTCCGGTGTTCAAGATGATCTTCAGCCGCGTTCTGGCTCCGACCCTGGCGCTCGCCCTTCTGGCCGGTGCGGCCCTTCCGGCCATGGCGCAGCAGGCGGCTCAGCCCATGGCGGCGACGACATCGGCTGAGCGCGCCGCGCCGGCCCTGGTCGTGACCCTGGTGGTCGATCAGTTGAGCGCCAACCTTTTCAACCAGTATCGCAGCCAGTTCACCGGCGGGTTGAAGACCCTTGCCGATCAGGGTCTGGTGTCGATCAACGGCTATCAGACGCACGGCGTCACCGTGACCTGCGCCGGGCATTCCACCGTCCTGACCGGCGTCCATCCGACGCACAGCGGCATCCCGGCCAACGACTGGATCGACACCACGACGGGTCAGGAGACCTATTGCCTGGCCGCGCCGCAGAACACCCTGGCGCACGGCAGGAACACCGACAACGGCCCGGTCGGGCCGGATATGCTGAAGGCCTCGACGCTCGGCGACTGGCTGAAGTCGGTCAGCCCGACCAGCCGCGTCTTCGGCATTTCCGGCAAGGATCGCGGGGCCATCAACCTGGCCGGGCACAAGGGCGACGGCGCCTTCTGGCTGACCGAGGGCTTCGGCTTCACCACCTATGTCGAGCCGGGTCAGTCGGCGGAAGCCAAGCTGGCGCCCGTCGCGGCGATCAATGCGCGGATGATCGACCGCTTCTCGCGTCAGGCGCCGACCTGGACCTATACGAATGACGCCTGCCGTCGTCTGGAAGGCCAGTGGGTCATCGGCGGGCAGACCTTCAACTCGACCCTGCCGCCCGCCAATGATAGCATCGAGGGATCGCCCCTGCTGGATGAGCTGACGCTGGAGGGCGCCGCCGAGTTGCTGGACAGTCAGCAACTGGGCCGTCGCGGCGTCACCGACATGCTGGGCGTCAGTCTGTCGGCCACCGACAAGATCGGTCACGGCTATGGCACGCAGGGCCCCGAGATGTGCGAGCAGATGCTGCGTCTCGATGCGGCGCTGGGCGTCTTCCTCGACAAGCTGGCGACCGTGCCGGGCGGCGTGGTCGTGGTGCTGACCGCCGACCATGGCGGGTCGGACTTCCCCGAGCGGTCCTCGGTCGAGGGCTATCCGGCGGCGGGCCGTGTGGACCGCGCCCTGATGCCGCGCGTCAATGATGCGTTGAAGGCCCGCTTCAATCTGGACGCCAATCCGCTGGCGTCGTCGGCGGGCGGGCTGATCGTCGTCGACAAGGACAAGAAGTCGCTGGCCGAGCCGCTGCGCAGTCAGGTCATGGCCGCGGCTGTCGAACTGCTGAACCAGGAGCCGCAGGTGGCGTTGGCGGTGTCGCGCGACGAACTGCTGGCCGAGCCGGCGCCCGCCTCGGACAATCCCGAGGAACTGAGCCTGCGTCAGCGCCTGCGCCTTTCGGCGGTGGCCGGGCGCTCGCCGGACATCATGCGATCCTATCAGCCTGGCCTGACCGGCGCGGGCCGGGTGGGCGGCGCTATTTCCAGCCACGGCTCGCCCTGGGACTATGATCGTCGCGTGCCGATCATCTTCTGGTGGCCGGGCGCCCAGGGTCAGGAGCGCTTCCTGCCGATGCGGACCATCGACATCGCCCCGACCCTGGCCCACCTGATCGGGGTCAAGCCGACGGACGAAGTGGACGGTCGCTGCATGGACCTGCCGCAGTTCGCCACGGGGCGTTGCGAGGCCCAAAAGCCGTAAAGTCGTGTTTCAGGGCTCATAAACTCGTGTTTCGGGCCGGGGGCGTGGTCTTACGCCCCCGACGTTTCGTTGGCACAAGGGATCAAGGCCTCTGAGGGGAGGCCATGGCCGTCAGAGCCGCTTTGAGGAAACACCATGAACAGAGCCCGCCGCGCGCGCATCGTCGCGACCCTTGGACCCGCGAGCCGTGCGCCCGCGACCGTCAAGGCGCTGGCCCAGGCCGGGGTGGACGTCTTCCGCCTGAACTTCAGCCACGGCTCGCACGAGGACCACGCCGCCGCCTTCAAGGCCGTGCGCGGCGCCGAGATCGCGCTGAAACGCCCGCTGGGCATTCTGGCCGACCTGCAAGGGCCGAAGCTGCGGCTGGGCCGGTTCGCCGATGTCGAGATCGCCATCAAGCCCGGGCACAGGATGCGCTTCGATCTGAACCCGGAGCCGGGTGACGAGACGCGGGTGCAGATGCCGCACCCGGAAATCTTCAAGGCCCTGCGCACCGGCATGCTGCTGCTGATCGACGACGGGCGCATTCGTCTGCGGGTCGGGGAACGCTCGGATGAGTGGGCCGACGTCACGGTCGAGAGCGGCTCCAAGCTGTCGGACCGCAAGGGCGTGGCCGTGCCGGAAGCGGTCATTCCCGTCTCGGCCCTGACGCCCAAGGATCGCGAGGACCTGGCCTTCGCCCTGCGCCTCGGCGTCGACTGGGTGGCGCTCAGTTTCGTGCAGCAGGCCGAGGACATGGCCGAGCTTAAGCGGATCGTGAACGGGCGCGCCGCCTGCATGGCCAAGATCGAGAAGCCCCAGGCGCTGAACGATCTGGAGAGCATCCTCGACTACTGCGACGGCGTCATGGTCGCGCGCGGCGACCTGGGCGTGGAGATGGAGCCGGAAGAAGTGCCGGTGGCGCAGAAGAAGATCCTGCGCGCCGCCCGCCAGCGCGGCGTGCCCGCCATCGTGGCGACGCAGATGCTGGAGTCGATGACCAGTTCGCCGGCCCCGACGCGGGCCGAGGCGTCCGACGTGGCCAACGCCGTCTATGAGGGGGCCGACGCCTTGATGCTGTCGGCGGAGACGGCGTCCGGCGACTATCCGATGGAGGCGGTGCAGATCATGAACCGCATCATGGAGCGGGTGGAGCGCGACCCCCTGTGGCCCGGCCTGATGGACGCCGAGCACGCGGGCATGGATATCCACGACGTCGACGCCCTGGTGGCGGCGGCGCGCAAGGCGGCGGAGGCGGCCTCGACCGCATGCATGGTGGTGTTCACGACCCTGGGCGGCACGGCGCGGCGGATGTCGCGCGAGCGGCCCTTGCAGCCGGTGCTGGCCCTGACGCCCAAGCCCGAGACGGCGCGTCGTCTGGCCCTGGTCTGGGGGCTGGAGCCGCGTCTGGGCGAGCAGCCGACCTCGCTGGAAGGCCTGACCGAGGATGCTGTCGAAAGCGCCATGATCTATGGCCTGGCCGAGGCCGGGCAGCGCATCCTGATCCTGGCAGGAACGCCTTTCGGCGCGCCGGGGGCCGCGAATCTGTTGCGTCTGGCCCATGCTCCGGCCCATGTTGCGGGAAAGGTGAAGCGCGGCCAGGACTGAGGTATGAATCCTCCCCTGTGCAGCGTCAGCGAAACGGGGGAGGGGGACCGCGCAGCGGTGGAGGGGGCGACCCTGAAACGCAGAGCCCGGCTTCCGCCCCCTCCACCATCCTTCGGATGGTCCCCCTCCCCCGCAAAGGGACGGGGGAGGATCGGAGAACGAATGATCAAATACATCGGCTCAAAGCGCGCGCTTCTGGGCCATGTGACCGGAGCGGTGCGCGCCGCCCTGCCGGACGGCGGGACGGTCTGCGACCTGTTTTCCGGCTCAGCCCGCGTCGGTCATGCCTTGAAGGGGCAGGGCTTCCGCGTCTGGTCCAACGACCACAACGCCTATGCCCACACGCTGGCCACGGCCTATGTCCAGGCCGACCGTGAGCGCTGGGAGACGCAGGCCCAGGTCATCCTGACCGAGTTGCGGACGGTGACGCCCGAGGCCGGCTGGTTCACCAAGGCCTTCTGCGAGGACGCCCGCTTCTTCCATCCCGACAACGGCGCCCGCATCGACGCCATGCGCGCCCGCATCGAGACCATGGGCCTGGAGCCTGAGCTGAAGGCCGTGGTTCTGGTCGCCCTGATGGAGGCGGCGGACCGGGTGGATTCCACCGCCGGGTTGCAGATGGCCTATATGAAGCAGTGGGCGCCGCGCGCGTTGAAGCCGCTGGAGCTGCGGCTGCCGGACCTGTTGCCGGGCGTGGCGGCCGGACCGTGCAAGGCGACGCAGGGCGACGCGGTCGAGATCGCCGATCAGGTCGAGGCCGACCTCGTCTATCTGGACCCGCCCTATAACCAGCACTCCTATCTGGCCAACTACCATTGCTGGGAAAGCCTGATCCTGTGGGACAAGCCCGAGACCTACGGCATCGCCAACAAGCGGGTGGACGTGCGGACCCGCAAGAGCCCGTTCAACAGCCGCCCCGGCATCGGCCCGGCCCTGCAATCCGTGGTCGAGCGGCTGAAGACGCCCAACCTGATCGTCAGCTTCAACGACGAGGGCTATCTGAGCCGCGACGACCTGACGGCCATGCTGTCGGCGCGCGGTCATGTGCAGGTGGTCGAGATCCCGCGCCCCCGCTACGTCGGCGCCCGCATCGGCATCCATAACCGCAAGGGCGAGAAGGTCGGGGCCGTCGGGCGGCTGCGCAATGTCGAGCATCTGTTCGTCGTGACGCAACAGCCGTTGAGCCTGCCCGTCGCCGCCTGAGGCGGAACCAATCTCGCAAGGTCGGGATTGTTTTCCGCATGACCATGCCGTCGCAACGCCCATCCTCGACCCGGCGTCTCGCCTCCAAAGGGCTGCCCAGCTGGGCGATCCTGCTGGCCGGGCTCGCGGTCGCGGTGGTGATCGCCTTGCTGGTCGGCGGCGCTCTGGGACTTTAGGCGCTTTTCCCTTTCGTCATCCCAGCGTCATCCCGGAAGCGGCGCAGCCGCTATCCGGGACCGCAAAAAGCACCGAGCGTCAGCGTATTGGGCGGTCCCGGCTCTGCGCCTCGCTGTGCGAGGCTCCGGCCGGGATGACGGTTTCAAGCCTCCGCCAGCAAGGCCTTGATCGGCGCCCAGCTGGGGCGATGCGCAGGGCAGGGGCCGAGGGTTTTCAGCGCCTGCTGGTGCAGGGGGGCGTTGTAGCCCTTGTGGCTGGCGAAGCCGTAGCCGGGGTATTGTCCGTCCAGCTCGATCATCAGCCGGTCGCGCGCCGTCTTGGCCAGGATGGAGGCCGCCGCGATGGACAGGGACAGGCTGTCGCCCTTGACCACGGTGGTCACGTCGCAGGGCAGTTTGAAGCGGTAGTTGCCGTCCACCAGGGCGATGGCGGGCTGGATGCTCAGGGCCTCGATGGCGCGGCACATGGCCAGGCCGGTGGCGTGCAGGATGTTCAGCTCCTCGATTTCCTCGACCGAGGCGAAACCGACGCCCCAGGCCAGGGCGCGGGCCTTGATCTCGGGTTCCAGCGCAGCGCGGCGTTTCTCGGTCAGGGCCTTGGAATCATCGATGCCGGGCGGCAAATCGTCGGGGTTGAGGATCACCGCCGCCGCCGACACCGGCCCGGCCCAGGGGCCCCGCCCCGCCTCGTCCACGCCGCAGACGGGGCCGTTCCAGGTCGCGCGGGCCTCAAGCTCCAGCATCAGGGTGGGGAAGGGGCGGTCGATCTTGGTGGCGGCTTTGGGCGGCTTCATCGCGCGTCAGTGCCACGAACTTCTCCATGGCGGAAGCACGTCGTCTGGTGGTCGTTGACCATGCCGACGGCCTGCATGAAGGCGTAGGTGATGACCGGGCCGCAGAATTTGAAGCCGCGGGCCTTTAGAGCCTTGGCCGTGGCGACGCTTTCAGGAGTCTGGGTCGGGGCTTCGCGGAAGTCGGTCCACTGGTTCACCAGCGGCTTTCCATCGACGAAGGACCAGAGCCAGGCGGAGAAGTCCTCGCCGTCGTCGCGCATCTCCAGCCATATGCGGGCGCCGTTGATGGCGGCGTCGATCTTGGCGCCGGAGCGGATGATGCGCGGGTCGGCCAGCAGTCGGGCGCGGTCGGCCTCGCCATAGCGGGCGACGATCTCGGGATCGAAGCCGTCGAAGGCGTCCCGCATTCCCTCGCGCTTTCTCAGGATGGTGATCCAGGCGAGGCCAGCCTGGAAGCCGTCCAGCACCAGCTTCTCCCACAGGGCGCGGGGGTCGTGCTCGGGCACGCCCCATTCCTCGTCGTGGTAGGCGATGTAGAGCGGATCGGTGGTTCCGCACCAGCCGCAGCGGCCATCACTCTTGTCGGCAGAGGCTTTCTCGGATTCGGTCATGCCGGGATGTTGCCGAAATGTTCTGTCGGGACAAGTAAAAAGGCCCGGCGTCTCCGCCGGGCCTGGAGGTGTGCGTCGGCCAGCGGAAGGGCCGGATCAATGCGAGGGCGTTACGGCGGCGGCGGGGTGGGGCTGGCCGAAGGTTGGGACCGCCTCAACCGCCAGGGCGATCAGCAGGGCTCCGCAAAGCCCGACGGCGAAGCCGGACACGCGTTGGACAGCGAGGGAGTAGAGATTGAACATGGTTTGGTCCTGAAATGTGATGCGGGGTGGGAAGGCTTAGCGGAACCAGGCGGCGGCCTGGCTGGGGCAGGGAAGGGTCATGACGGCCAGGAAGATCAGCAGGCCGCCGCAGCCGCCCAGGGCGAAGTCGGAGACGCGTTTGGCCGCTTGGCCCATGCGGTTGGCGCAGGTCATTGGGTTAGTCCTCTGAATGTCGGTGTTTTTTAGGGAGAGGGCGGGTGTGCAGGTCCGCCCAAACCTGAAGTCTGGCTACTGAACGAAGATGGCTGAGATCGGTCGGCCGAAGAGGCGGGCGATGCGGAAGGCCAGAGGCAGGGAGGGGGCGTAGCGACCCTTCTCCAGCGCCTGGACGGTCTGACGGGAGACGCCGAGCTGTTCGGCGAGGTCGGCCTGGGTCCAGTTGCGCTCGGCGCGGCAGACCTTGAGGCGGTTGACGAACTCGCTGGTCATCGGCGGGCCACCCACCAGCCGCACCAGGCGAGGGTATAGCCGACGGCCTGGGCCGCCAAGGCGGCGATCAAACCTGCGGCGATCAATGCGGCGTCGGTGTGCGGCACGCGAGCCGGCAGAAGGTGGACGCCGTTCAGGGCGGCGATGACGACGGCGGCGCCGCCGACGATGAAGCCCAGGTTGCCGCCCCACCACCAGGCCCACTTGTGGGCTTCCTTCGCGGCCTCATCGAGGCTGCGCCACCAGTAGAGAGTGTGCAGGACCAGGAAGACGGCCAGGCCGGCGGCCAGGACGACGACGCCGATCGACGGCGCCTGGCCCCAGGCCGAGGGCCAGAAGGGGGTGGCGGCGGTGGCGCTGACGCCGATGACGGTAAGGGCGCACAGGCCGACCGCCAGATCGTCCATCGTCTTCCTGTCGACGGCGGTCGTCGTGGTTGCGGTGTTCATGACAAGCTCCCCTGTCGTTGTGACAAGTGAACTTTACCAACGCTGCGCTTTGCATCAAGCGACTTTTACATCATGACAAGCAGATTTTCCGTTAAGTCAAAATTAGCCTTGAAAATCAGGGACCCAATCGGGCTTTTCGACGCGCACAGGACGGCCCTCGACGCTCAGATCACCCTCCAGACGGTCCCGACGCATCAGGGCGATGGCGCGGCCGTCGGCGCCGGTCATGACCTCGCCGGCGCGAAGCTCGCCGTTCAGCACCTCGGCGCCGCGCTCGGGGGCGGGGCCGTCGAAGGCGATGGCCATCATGCGGTTCTTGATGGTGCCGCGCCGCTTCATCCGCGAGGTCGTCTCCTGACCGATGAAGCAACCCTTGTGGAAGTCGATGCCGTTCAGCAGGTCGAAGTTCGCCTCGATCGGATAGGTCTTGTCGAGGAGGGTGTCTGCGGTGGGATCGGGCACGCCGAGGGCCAGGCGGTGGGCCTGCCAGTCGGCCTCGGTCGCGTCGGTCTCGCACTGATCGCCCCAGCGGCGTCCGCCGAGCGTCGGGAGGCGGGGGTCGGGGATGAAGCCCTCGGGGATGTCGCCGCCCCAGGCGACGAAGACGGCGTCGGGGAGGGGCATGACCTCGACGTTGGAGCGCAGTTTGTACATGGACAGGCGCTGGACCAGGGCGTCGCGCCGCTCGGCGGCGACATCCAGCACTACGCCGTTCTCTTCGCCCCAGATGAAGAGGTCGAACAGCAAGCGTCCAGGCGGGGACAGCAGCGCGCCGAAGCGAAGCTCTCCGGGCGTCAGGGTCTCCACGTCCTGCGTCAGCAGGTTGTGCAGGAAGGGGCAGGCGTCAGGGCCGGTGACGCGGATCAGGGCGCGGCTGTCGAGGCGGGCGATGGACATACGGCCAAGATAGGGACGGGGAGGGGGAAGCGACAGGGTCTCTTTCTTCCCCACGCGCGGCGGCGCCCTTTGGCATTTTGAGCCTTTCAAGGCTTACCGATCCGCCGCCCCCTCCGTCACGCCGCTGCGCGTCGCGCCACCTCCCCATGGAATGGGGAGGAACGAAGGGGATCAGTTGACCGCATACCGCGCGACAACCCCGTCGGGCTGGAAGTCGTGCTGGTCCAGCCGGTCCAGCGAGGCGATCATGCGGGCGACGAAGTCCTGAGGGTCGCCTTCCTCGACGGCGGGGCGCAGCCAGTCGGTCACGACGGCGCGGGCCGGGTAGGTGCCGACCGGGCCGGGGACGCTGAGGGCGACCTCGATGCCTTCGGCGATCCAGCCGGCGACGGTGGCGAAGACCTCCATGCTCGCGAGGAAGTCGGAGCGGCGCACGACATAGAGGGTGATCTCGCCGCGCTCGACGCCGTCGGGGCGGATGATGACGCCGCTGCGGTCTGGGCGCCAGTCGTCGGACAGTTCGACCGCCCGCCACAGGCAGAACCAGACGCGGCAGGTCGGGGGCCGGATTTCGTGCACCGAACAGCCGGCCCCGTCGACGCAATAGCCGCAAAGCTCGCCCGTCGGCTTGGCCAGTTCGGGCAGATCCAGCGGAATGACGCGGCAGCACTCGACGCAGCCGCCGCAGGTCCGGTCGGGAAGGAGGGGAAGGCTCATGAGCGGGGTTTAGCGCAGGATTGGCGGGAATGCGCGCCCGCGCTCGCCGGGGTCGGAGCGCAGGGCGGGACTGGGGTCAGGACAGCAGCCAGCCGAAGGCGAAAACCAGGCTGGTCGAGAGGGTGAAGCCGCCCAGAGCCCAGAGCCCGGCGCGCACGGCGCCCACGCCGTCCAGCCGCATCAGCCAACGGTGCTGGATGACCAGGTACCAGAGGGTGGTGGCGGCGATCACGGCCAACCCGGCCAAGGTGGCCGTCTCGCTGGGATAGCGGATGCCCGCGGCGCCCAGGCTGACCAGGATGGCGGTGGCGCCGGAGAGATAGCATTGGGCGAAAAACGGCGTGCGCAGGGTTTCGCGGTCGATCCGCTTCTTCTCCAGCTTGAGCGAAATCCAGGCGAAGGCCAGGGCGTGAAGGCTGAACAGCAGGGCGCGAAAGGCGAGCACCGTCTGTTCGCTATGCATGATGGCCTGGGCCAGGTGCGAGCGCGGCGCCGCGTCCGGCATGCCCATGGCCAGCTCCAGGCCATGGGCGAGCAGGAGGCTGAGCACCAGGAACAGCGGCGGGCTCAAGGTCTCCAGGTACTGTTTTTCGGGCTTGTCGCGCTGTTCCTGATCGGAATAGCGCATCGTGGCCAGCGGGCGCGTGAGGGTGGTCCACAGGGTGCGCGGATAGAAGAGCAGCCACGACATCACCTCGTAGAGCAGTTCCTCCACGGACCGCAGGATGGTCAGCACGTTCATGGTCCGGCTCCCTCAGCGACGCGAATGCTAGCAGAGGGCGCCCGGTTGCGCAGCGGTCAGGGCGAACTTCGCTCACGGAACCGGCGTCACGTCTTATCTACGCTGAATTCCGTAGAGAATCCCTCTAGGGTCGTCTGATGCATGGGCGTTTCCCGATCCTCTATATCGCCGAGGCGGACGCTGAAGAGGCGGTCCTCTCGTCGGGCACGCTCGCCCATCTGGTCGAGGCCATCCCGCACGCCACCTTCACTGTCGTCGGTTCGGCGGCCAGCGCACCCCTGTTTGCGGACACGCCCCGGCTGGAGCGGCTGATCGTTCTGGACCGCGACGGGCGCTGGGACTGGATCGCCCTGTGGAACCAGGTGCGCGAGACACACTGGGGGCTGGTGGCCGACATGCGCGGCTCGACCCTGTCGGGCAAGCTGCGACGCCAGAAGCGGGCGGTGAAGGGCAAGGTCTTGCCCGACGTCCATCTGGTCGAGCAGGCGGCGCGGGTGCTGCAACTGGACGAGATTCCGGCGCCGAAACTGTTCGTCGGACGCGATACGCAGGAAGCCGCCGACGCCCTGATCCCGCCGGGCGAAGGTCCGATCCTGGCCATCGGGCCGGGCGTGGACTGGATCGGCAAGCGCTGGCCCGCCGACCGCTACGCCAAGGTGGCCCTGTCCCTGCTCGGCGAAGGGGGACCCCTGGCCGGGGGGCGGCTGATGATCGTCGGCGAAGAGGCCGACCGCGACGCGGCCCACTCGATCCGCTTCGCCGTCAAGCGCGAGCGGGTGATCGAACTGCAAGGCCGGCTGACGCGGTTGCAGACGGTCGCGGCCCTGTCGCGCGCTGACTTCTATATCGGCGGTGACTCGCTGTGGACCCAGTTGGCGGTGGCGGCGGGCGTGCCGACGGTGGCCGTGTTCGGTCCCTCGGACGAGGTCCTGCGTCGTCCCTGGACCGGGGTGGCGGTGCGCGGTCCGCGCAGCCTGCAAGAGTTCATCGACATGGACCCGCGCCTGAACCAGCACATCCAGCACATGATGGACCTGCCCTATGAGCGGGTGTTGAAGGCGTCGAAGAAGCTGCTGGCGCAACTGGCCGACTGACCCTTCCTGAGTGGGCGAGGGGTTGTCCCATGAGGCGTCAGGCGCGCATAAGCGCTCGACCTCAGGAGATGCGCCAATGACCCAGACCTATGACCTGATCGTGCGGGGCGGCGAAGTCGCCAACCACGCCGGACGCGGCATGGCCGACGTCGGCGTCATCGACGGGCGCATCGCCTTCATCGGCGATCTGTCCCAGGCCTCGGCGGGCGAGGTGTTCGACGCCACGGGCCTGACCGTCCTGCCGGGCGTCATCGACACCCAGGTCCATTTCCGCGAGCCGGGTCTGGAATGGAAGGAGGACCTTGAGACGGGCAGCCGCGCGGCGGCCCTGGGCGGCGTCGTCGCCGTGTTCGAGATGCCGAACACCAATCCCAACACGACCGACCCGGACACCATGGCCGACAAGCTGGTCCGGGCGAACAACCGGATGTGGACCGACCACGCCTTCTACGTCGGCGGCACCCATGAGAACGCCGAGTATCTGGCCGATCTGGAGCGCCTGCCGGGCTGCTGCGGGGTCAAGGTCTTCATGGGCGCCTCGACCGGCGACCTGCTGATCGCCGACGACGAGGGGGTGAGGAAGGTGCTGTCGAACGTGCGCCGTCGCGCCACCTTCCACTCCGAGGACGAATACCGACTGGTCGAGCGCCGCAGCCTGGCCCGCACCGGCGACTGGACCAGCCACCCCGAGGTCCGCGACGCCGAAAGCGCCATCATGTCCACGCGCCGTCTGGTCGGCCTAGCCAAGGAGACCGGCGCCCGCATCCACGTCCTGCACGTCACGACCAAGGATGAGATGGAGTTCCTGCGCTTCCACAAGGATGTCGCCACCGTCGAGATCACGCCGCAACACCTGACCCTGGTGGCCCCCGAAGCTTACGAACGTCTCGGCGCCTACGCCCAGATGAACCCGCCGATCCGCTCGCAGGAGCACGTCGACGCCCTGTGGCTATGGGGCATGCAGCAGGGCGTGGCCGACGTGCTCGGCTCGGACCATGCGCCGCACACGAAGGAAGAAAAATCCAAGCCCTATCCGGCCTCACCGTCGGGGATGCCGGGGGTGCAGACCCTGGTGCCGCTGATGCTGACCCATGTGGCCAACGGGCGTCTGTCGCTGGAGCGTTTCATCGACCTGACCTCAGGCGGGGCGCAGCGGGTGTTCGGCACGGCCAACAAGGGGCGGATGGCCGTCAGCTATGACGCCGACCTGACCATCGTCGATCTGAAGGCGAAGAAGACCATCGCCCACGATCAGCAGGCCAGCCGCTGCGGCTGGACGCCCTTCGACGGCTTCGAGACGACCGGCTGGCCGGTGGCCACCATCGTGCGCGGCCGCGTGGTGATGAAGGACGGCGAACTGATCGGCCAGGCGCATGGCCAGCCGGTGCGGTTCCAGGAGACGCTGGCGGGGTGAAAGGCCTGATCGGTTCCGCATGGTTGGCTATGGTGTCGGCCGCTCTGGCGGGGTGTTCTACCGAGGAAGCCTCTGTTCTTGCGCCGTGTGAGATCCGAGAGATTGCGCGGGTGTGCGATGTCGAGAGCAACGAGCGGTTCGTCAGCGTGAGTCGAACATCTGCGCCTTGCTTGGCTGGCGTAACGGTGGACGGTGTAAACGTATCTATTCCGTACCAGCCTCTTCGAAGTATCGGCGACGCCGAGCTTGAGGGCATCGAAGCGGCCACGGGCTATGATGAGTATTTGATCAGTCTGCTTCCATCTAGGCCTGTCGCAGACAGCGCGACTCCCGGCGTGCTGTACGCCTGTTCTGAAATGTGCCGCGCCGTCATGTCGTGGCGAGGCTACGCCGTGGTTGTGTCCTGGGGTGATGTCAAAGCGAACCCAGGCGCTGTTATGAAGTCGGCAATAGCTTCGCTTGATGCGTGGGCGGCACAATGCAGGGAGGGGGCTCGATGAGAGGCGCTGCATCGAAACCCGACGCGGTTGCTCCGGTCTTTCGCTCTCGCCTGGGCCTGATCGGCTTCGGCGCCTTTGGGCGGCTGACGGCGCGGCATCTGTCGCCCTGGTTCGACATTCTCGCCTATGACCCGGCGGCCAGCGACGGCGAGGGGCTAGTGCGGCTGACGACGCTGGAAGAGGCGGCGGCCTGTTCGGTGGTGGTGCTGGCTGTGCCGGTCGAGGTATTGACCCATACGGTTGCGGCCATCGCGCCGCATCTGGCGTCCGGCGCCCTGATCCTCGATGTCGGTTCGGTGAAGGTGAAGCCGGCCAAGGTCATGCTGGAGGGCCTGCCCGAGGGTGTGCAGATCGTCGGAACCCACCCCCTGTTCGGTCCCCAGAGCGGCAAGGACGGCATCGCGGGCCTGCGCATCGCCGTCTGTCCGGTGCGCGGCGACAAGGCGGCGTGGCGCGTGGCCGCCTTCTGTCGCAAGGCGCTGGGGCTCAAGGTCTTCGTCGTCACGCCCGAGGATCACGACCGCGAGGCGGCCACGGTCCAGGGCCTGACCCACCTGATCGCCAAGGTTCTGCTGGCCATGGAGCCGCTGCCGACACGGATGACCACGACCAGCTTCGAGCGCGTCATGCAGGGCGTCGACATGGTCCGCCACGACAGCGCAGCGGTGTTCCGCGCCATCGAACACGACAACCCCTACGCCGCCGAGGTGCGGCGGCGGTTCTTTGACCTGGCGGAGCAGGCGAGGGCGGAGCTGGACGGGTAGGCTTCACCTTTCCTCCCCACTCTGTGGGGAGGGGGACCACGAAGTGGTGGAGGGGGCGGCACAGACGGTTAACGTAGAGTCGCCCCCTCCGTCACGTCGGCTGCGCCGCCGCGCCACCTCCCCATGAAATGGGGAGGAACGAACGATTACCGCCTCTTCAGCACGAAATCCGCCACCGCCTCGACCACGCCGGGGGCCAGCGGCAGGGCCGGGTCCATATAGGTGGCGACATTGGCGGCGCGGTCGGTGGGCGCGGTCTTCAGCACATGGTTGACGCCGTCCCAGACGACGAGGTCGGCGCGCGGCTGGGCGGCCTTGATCGCCTGGGCGTCGGCGACGCTGACCTGAAGGTCGGTGGTCCCCTGACCGACGAAGATGGGTCCGTCGTAGGCGGCGGCCAAGTCAGCTGGGGCCAGCGTCAGCCAGGAGATCAGATAGGGCTGGACCGAGGGACGGAACAGGGCGGTCAGTTCGGCGGGCGGGTCCGCCACGGTGCGGCCGGCCTCAACCTCGCTCAGGACGTCGTAGGCGCGGGTCTTCAGCGGCTCGGGCAGGGCGGCCAATTGTTCGCGCAGCACCACGCCCGCCGGACGACCGGCGCCGGACAACAGGACCAGGCCGCAGATATTGTCGTCGTGGCTGGCGACCGCCTTCAGGGCGACCAGCGCGCCTTCGCTGTGGCCGATCAGCCAGGCGCAGGGATGGCCCGTCTTCGCAGCCGCCTCTGCGGCCCAGGCGCGGGCGTCATCGGCATAGGTGTTGAAACGCAGGTCGGTCTCGGCGGGCCCCGCAGCCGCGCTCTCGCCGATGCCGCGCTTGTCGATGCGGATCGTGGCGACGCCGCGTTCGGCCAGCCCCTCGGCCAGCAGGCGGTAGGAGGCGGCCTTGATGCCGAACTGGGCGCTGTTCCCGTCACGGTCGGTTGGGCCGGAGCCGGGCAGGATGACGGCGGCGGCGCGCGTCTGACCCTCGGGCGTCAGCAGGGTCCCGTGGAGAGCGGCGGGCGTCGAGGCCAGCTCGACCGGCGTCGAGACCGGCGAGAGCAGCAGGGCGGCGGCGAGGGTCAGCATGGTCGTCTCCGTCGTGGGATTTGCAGAAGGGTCAGAAGGGCTGGCGGTCTGGGTCGGCGCGCCAGACGCGCCAGCTTTCGAACACCGACCAACCGGCGGCGATCAGGACGCCCGCGATCAGCAGGCTGAAGCCCAGCGGCTGGGGCAAGACGGGGGCGGTGATCAGACCGGCGAGGCCCAACCAGAAGAAGAGGCGACCCGCAAGCCGGTTTGAGCGATCCCAGGCCAGGCGGCTCTTGTAGTTCCAGGGCGTGCGGACGCCGATGATGGGATTGGGCGCGATGCGGCCCATGAAGGCGCCCATGACCGCGAACAGCAGGCTCATCATGGCGGCGGTCATGCCCATGGACACGCCCGGCTGCGCGGCGCCGCGTCCGAGGATCATCCAGACCATGAAGGCGCTGGTGCCGACGATGGCCAGGAGGGAGACCATCTGGCCGATCTCCAGACCGCGCCGTCGGGCGTCGTCGGGCGTGCGCTTGGCGTACCAGCTCATCGGCCCGGCGGTGATGGCGGCCATGACGGCCATGAAGCCGATCAGGCTGGCCAGTTCGCTGCGGTCGCCCCAGCGGTCGGGCTGGCCGTGAATGTCGAAATGCATGGGGACTGGCCCGGCCGGACCTGTGACCTGAACGCCGATGGCGACCGCGGCGAGGCCAACGACCGTCAAGGCGGTCAGGGCGTCCAGCACGGTGAAGCGGGTCTTGATCATTTCGGCGTCTCCTCCTCGTTCGTCCTGCCTGTTCCGCTGAGGTCCATGAGGAAGGCCAGGGCCTCCTCTACCGCCGAGATCTCCAGCCGGTAGCGGATCGACTGGCCGTCGCGCTCGGGGCTGACCAGGCCGGCCTCTTTCAGCGCGTTGAGGTGGCCGGTGATGGTCGGCCAGCTCATGTGGAAGGCGGCGGCGATGTCGCCGGACGCCAGAGGTCCTGCTCGCAGCATGGCGATGATGCGGCGCCGCACCGGATGGGACAGGGCTTTGAACAGGCTGTTCATAGGGAAGAAGCTAATTAGGGTTTTGGCTAAATGCAATCCGTGTTTGGCGAAGCCGAGGCGGCGCGTGCCTCCTCAGACCGTTCATCCCGGCGTCGACTGCGCCCTTTCCGGGATGACGGGCGAGGGGGAGCGGCCTATGGCTCAGCCCGTTTCGAGTTGAGGAGAGGCCCATGGACATCCGCGATCAGATCGTTCTCATCACTGGCGGCGCGCGTGGCGTCGGCGCGGCGGCGGCGCGGGCCTTTGCCGGGCAGGGCGCACGGGTCGTGATCAACTGGCGGGCCAGCGGCGAGCAGGCGCAAGGCTTGGCGACCGAGCTGGGCGAGCGAGCTGTCGCTCTGCAGGCCGATGTGACCGACCGCGCGGCGGTCGAGGCCATGGTGGCGAAGGCGCAGGTCCATTTCGGCGCCCCGATCAGCACCGTGGTCAACAACGCCCTGGACTACAGCTTCAACGGCGACGCCCGGGCGCAGATGGCCGACATTCCGTGGGAAGACATGGCGCGTCAGTTCTCGACCGTGATCCGGGGGGCGCTGAACGTCATTCAGGCGACGGCGCCGGGCATGAGCGCGCAGAAGTTCGGCCGGGTGGTCAACATCGGCACCAACCTGTTCCAGAACCCGGTGGTGCCCTATCACGACTACACCGCCGCCAAAGCGGCTTTGCTCAGCCTGACGCGGACGGCGGCGGGCGATCTGGGGCCGTCGGGCATTACGGTCAACATGGTCTCGGGCGGCTTGCTGCGGACCACGGACGCCAGTGCGGCGACGCCGGATGCGGTGTTCGACCTGATCGCCGGGATGACGCCGCTGCGCTCGGTGACGACGCCGCAGGAGTTCGCCGACGCGGTGCTGTTCTTCGCCTCGCCGTGGAGCCGGGCGGTGACGGGGCAGAACCTGGTGGTCGACGGCGGGCTGGTTCGGGGCTGAATATGAAAAGGCCCCGCCAGTTCGCTGGCGGGGCCTTTTGCTTTTAGCGGCGAACCGGGTTCGCGCCCTCGAAGGTCATGAAAGGGGCGGGGCCGCCGCTGCCGAAACGCATGACGTCGTAGCGTTCGGGGGCGTAGCCGGGGGCCTCCATGCCGGGCGAGCCGGTCGGCATGCCGCCCACGCCGATACCGCGAGAGGCGCCCGGCGTCTGCAGGAAGGCGTTGACGGCGGCGGCGGGGACGTGGCCCTCGATCACCTTGCCGTCGACGACGGCGGTGTGGCAGGACCACAGGGATTGCGGCACGCCCAGACGGGCCTTCACCGGGGCCAGATCATCGGTCGGGACAATTGTGATGGCGTAGCCGGCCTTGCGCATATGCTCGACCCAGCCGCCGCAGCAGCCGCAGGAATCGCTCTTGTAGACGGTCATGTCCGAGGCCTGGGCCACAGTCGGCAGGCCGTTCAGCAGGAAGCCCGCGCCGCCCAGGATGGCGGCGCCGAAGGCGAGGGTGGCGATCTTCATCTTCTTCATGCTCAGGCGGCCTCAGCCGGATAGCCGGCGGCGTCGAGCGCGGTCAGCAGGGTTTGACGGTCAGCGCTGGTCGTCACCTCGACGCGGCAGGCCTCGATGTCGGCGGTGATTTGGGCCGAGGCGTCGACGGCGTGAATGGCCTTCTCGACGCTGGCGACGCAGCCGCCGCAGCGGATCTTGGGAATGGTCAGGGCGATCATGGGGTGACTCCTTGGGAAGCGGCGGCGGGCGAACCCGCCAGGTCGGACAGGATGGGGCAGTCGGGGCGGTCGTCGCCGGCGCAGCAGCGCGACAGGTCGCGCAGGGCGTCGGCTATGGCCTGCATCTCCTTGATGCGGGCGTCGAGGTCGGCGACGTGCTTCTCGGCCATGGCCTTGACCTCGCGGCTGGGCCGGTTGCGGTCGCGCCACAGGGACAGCAGGCGACTGATCTCCTCGACCGAGAAGCCCAGGCTGCGGGCGCGTCGGATGAAGCGCAGGTCGTTGAGGTCGCGCTCGTTGAAGTCGCGATAGTTGCTCTCGGTCCGCTCGGACGGTCGGATCAGGCCGACGGTTTCGTAATAGCGGATCATCTTGGCCGAGACGCCGGTGGCGAGAGAGGCCTTGCCGATGTTCATCGGGCGGCTCCTTCAATGTGAGGTTTGAAGGCGCGCAGGCGCAGGGCGTTCAACACGACGCTGACGCTGGACAGGGCCATGGCTCCCGCCGCCAGCATGGGCGACAGCATGTAGCCGAAGGCGGGATAGAGGACGCCCGCCGCGACCGGGATCAGCAGGACGTTGTAGCCGAAGGCCCAGGCCAGGTTCTGGCGGATGTTGGTCATGGTGGCGCGCGACAGGCCGATGGCGCTGACCGCGCCGCGCAGGTCGCCGCCGGTCAGGACCACGTCGGCGCTTTCGATGGCTACGTCGGCGCCGCCGCCGACCGCCAGACCGACGTCGGCGGTGGCCAGGGCCGGGGCGTCGTTGACCCCGTCGCCGACGAAGGCGACGCGGCGACCCCCGGCCTTGAGGGCGTTGATGGCGGCGACCTTGCCGTCGGGCATGACCTCGGCATGGACCTCGTCGATGCCCAGCAGGCGGGCGACGGCGGCGGCGGTGCGGCGGTTGTCGCCGGTGATCATCGCCACCTTCAGCCCCAGGCCATGCATGGCCTGGATGGCGGCGGCGGTGGTCGGCTTGATCGGATCGGCCACGGCGATGACGGCGGCCAATTTGCCGTCGATGGCGGCGTAGAGGGGCGTCTTGCCCTCGTCGCCCAGATGGGCGGCGGCGTCAGCGAAGACGGCGACATCGTGGCCCAGCTCGGCCATGTAGCGGTCGGCGCCGACCGCGATGCGGCGGCCCGCGACGACGCCCGCCACGCCCTTGCCGGGCACGGAATCGAAGGTCTCGGGACGGGCGATGATCAAGCCGCGCGCGGCGGCGGCCTCGACCAGGGCGCGGGCGACGGGGTGTTCCGACTGTCCCTCGATGGCGGCGACCAGGGCCAGGACCTCGTCTTCAGCGAAGCCCTCGGCCACGGTCAGGTCGGTCAGCTCGGGGCGCCCCGCCGTCAGGGTGCCAGTTTTGTCGAAGGCGATGACCTGGACCCCTTGCAGGGCTTGCAGCGCCTCGCCCTTGCGGAACAGGACGCCCAGTTCAGCGGCGCGGCCTACGCCCACCATGATCGAGGTCGGCGTGGCCAGACCCATGGCGCAGGGGCAGGCGATGATCAGCACCGACACGGCGGCGACCAGGGCCATGCCGAGCGCCGGATCGGGCGCGAACAGATACCAGACGGCGAAGGTCAGGACGGCGATGGCCATGACGGCGGGGACGAACCAACCGGTGACGCGGTCGACTAGGGCCTGAATGGGCAACTTGGCGCCCTGGGCGGTTTCGACCATGCGGACGATCTGGGCCAGCACCGTCTCGGCGCCGACCTGCTGCGCCTCGAAGCGGAAGGCGCTGGTGGTGTTCAGGGTGCCGCCGACGACCTTGGCGCCCGCGCTCTTCTCGACGGGGATGGGTTCGCCGGTCAGCATGGATTCGTCGAGCCAGGACGAGCCCTCGGTCACCACGCCGTCGACGGGGACGCGCTCGCCGGGGCGCACGACGATGATGTCGCCGGCCTGCACGGTGTCGATCGAGACATCCTGTTCGACGTCGTCGCGCACGACGCGGGCGGTTTTAGCCTGCATCGACATCAGGCGGCGGATGGCCTGACTGGTCTGGCCCTTGGCGCGGGCCTCGATCCAGCGCCCGACCAAAATCAGCGTGACGATGACGGCGGCTGCCTCGAAATAGACGTTGGCCGTGCCGGAGGGCAGCAGGCCGGGGGCGAAGGTGGCGACCGTCGAGAAGGCCCAGGCCGCGCTGGCGCCCAGCACCACCAGGGAGTTCATGTCCGGCGCGCGGCGCAGCAGGGCGGGCACGCCCTTGCGGAAGAAGATCAGGCCCGGAACGAACAGGACAAAGCTGGCCAGGACGAAGCTGATCAGCCGCCAGGTCTGCGTGCCGATGGTCTGCTCCAGCCAGTGATGCATGCCGGGGATGAAGTGCGAGCCCATCTCCAGCACGAACAGGGGGAGGGTCGCCACGCCAGCGATCAGGACGGCGCGCCCCAGGTTGCGGATCTCGGCGGCGCGGGCGGCCTGTTCGCGGTCGCCTGCGTCGGCGTCGGCCTGATCCGGTTGTTCGAGAACATAGCCCGCCTGCTGCACGGCGGCGGCCAGGTCGCGGAAGGCGACGGCGCCGGAGAGGAAGCGGACGGTCGCCCGTTCGGTGGCCAGGTTGACGCTGGCGCCCAGGACGCCGGGCACGGCGGCTAGGGCCTTCTCCACCCGACCGACGCAGCTGGCGCAGGTCATGTTGCGGACCGGATAGGCGACCTCTTCCTCCAGCGGCTCATAGCCGGCGGCGCGGATGGCGGCGGCGACCGCGCCGGGCGAACCGTCGGCGTTCAGCGACACCTGCGCCCGCTCGGCGGCCAGGTTGACGTTGGCTTCGGTCACGCCGGGCACGGCGCGAATGGCCTTCTCGACCCGGCCGACACAGCTGGCGCAGGTCATGCCGAGGACCGGCAGGTCGAGGATTTTCAGGGAGGCGGCGGACATCGGCGGAGCCTTTCGTCGTTTACAGCCTGATCCTTCTAAACCTTCCCGTCATAGGAAGGTCAATGCCCCAAAAGCGAGGTGATGATCCCCTCGCGCTCGGCGCGATAGTCTTGGACCTGTCTGTGGCGTCCTGTCGCAAGGGGCGTGGGGCGACGCTGCGTAGTAGCCAGTGAAGCCCGCGTCGCATTCGTCGGACGCGAGACGGTACAAGAAGGATGATCCCCTCCATGTCGAGCATGGCTCTCGATCGCAGGTCCCTGTTGCGCGGCGCGGCTGCGGGCGGCGGGCTGCTTGGCCTTTCGGGCCTGATGCCGGCTTGGGCCCAGACGGGTTCGCCGGGGCTGCGCGCCGATATGCCGACGCTGACGGGGCCGAACATCGACCTGACGGTGGGCCATTCCCACTTCACCGTCGGCGGGCGCACTGGCCACGCCTTCACCGTCAACGGCCTGCTGCCCGCGCCCCTGCTGCGGATGCGCGAGGGGCAGAACGTGCGCCTGTCGGTGACGAACACCCTGGACGAGGACACCTCGATCCACTGGCACGGCCTGCTGCTGCCGTTCCAGATGGACGGGGTGCCGGGGATCAGCTTCCCCGGCATCAAGCCGCGCGAGACCTTTGTCTATGAGTTCCCGATCAGGCAGTCGGGCACATACTGGTATCATAGCCATTCGGGGATGCAGGAGGCCATGGGCCACTATGGCCCCATCGTCATCGACCCGGCGGGCGTCGATCCCGTCGGTTATGACCGCGAGCACGTGCTGGTCCTGTCGGACTGGAGCTTCCTGCATCCGCACGAAATCCTGGCCAAGCTGAAGAAGAGCCCCGGCTACTTCAACATGCAGAAGACGACGCTGGCGGGCCTGCTGGACGGGTCGGACGGCATGGATCTGGCCGAGCGTCGAATGTGGGCGGGGATGCGGATGGACCCGCGCGACATCCTCGACGTCAACGGCACGACCTATACCTATCTGATCAACGGCCACGGCCCGCAGGAAAACTGGACCGGCCTGTTCCGGCCCGGCGAGCGGGTGCGGCTGCGCGTCATCAACGCCTCGGCCATGTCGATCTTCAACGTCCGCATTCCGGGTCTGGCCATGACCGTGGTCCAGGCTGACGGCGAGCATGTGCGTCCGGTCGAGATCGACGAGTTCCAGATCTCGGTCGCCGAGACCTATGACGTCATCGTCCGCCCGACCGAGGACCGGGCCTACACCATCGTGTCGGAAGCCATCGACCGTTCGGGCATGGGCCGCGCCACCCTGGCCCCGCGTCTGGGCATGACGGCGGAGGTCCCGCCGCTGCGCAAGGTTCCCAACCTGACCATGGCCGATATGGGGATGGGCGGGATGGATCATGGCTCAATGGCGGGGATGGACCATTCGGCTCATGGTGCAGCGGCGGGAGCCGCCGCCGCCGCCGCGCCGATGGACCACGGCGCCATGAGCATGCGTGACCCCAACAACGCCCCCGCCGACATGGCGGTCGGCGTCGGCGTGGACATGGTCTCGCCCGCGCCCGCCAACCGCCTGGGCGAGCGGCCTCAGGGGCTTCAGGACGTCGATCACCGGGTGCTGGTCTATACCGATCTGCGATCACTTGAACCGAACAAGGATGCGCGTCCGCCGTCGCGTTCGATGGAAATCCATCTGACCGGAAATATGGAACGGTTCATGTGGGGCTTTGACGGGCGCAAGTTCTCGGAGTTGGTCGAGCCCATCCGCTTCGAGCTGAACGAGCGGGTCCGCGTCACCCTGGTCAACGACACCATGATGGCCCACCCGATCCACCTGCACGGCCACTTCTTCGAGCTGGTCAACGGACACGATGGACATCAGCCGCTAAAGCATACGGTCAATGTCGCGCCGGGCTCGAAGGTGACCTTCGACCTGACCGCCGACGCGCCGGGCGACTGGGCCTTCCACTGTCACCTGCTGATGCACATGCATGCGGGGATGTTCAACGTCGTCACGGTTCGTCCGCTGGAAGGAGCCGCCCGATGAGCCGCCCCCTGTTCGCCGCCGTCGCGGTTCTGCCCCTGATGCTGGCCGCCGGTTCCGCCGTGGCCCAGACGCACGGCGGGCATGCAGGCCATGGCGCCCAGGCCGCGCCCGCTCGTCCGCCGCAGGCGCGCCCGAGACCCGCGCCCAAACCGCGCGCCGCCGCGTCTCAGCCTCAACGCGCCACGCCGCCGGTCCCGGCCCAGGCTCCCGCCGTCGATCCACATGCTGGGCACGTCATGAGCGGTCACGCCGGTCACGGCGCTCAGCCTGCTGCTGACCCCCACGCGGGTCACGCCATGAGCGCGGCCCCGGCGGCTGCGACCGACCCGCACGCCGGGCATGACATGAGCGGGATGCAGACGGCCCCCGCCGCCGACCCTCATGCCGGTCACAACAGGGCCCCGGCGGCTGATCCTCATGCGGGTCACGACATGGGCCAGACCCCGGCGGCGGACCCCCACGCAGGTCATGACATGTCGGCCATGGCGCCCGGTGCGCCCAACATCCCGACCAGCGTCGACGCGGTCGGCGGGCGCATGGTCGAGACGCCGCCGCCCGCCGCCGCCCGCGCTGCGCCGGCCCATGCGGCGGACCTGCTGTTCGATCCCGCCGTCATGGCGGCGGCGCGCAAGCAGTTGCTGGCCGAGAACGGCGACGTGCGCACCACGGCGGTCCTGATTGATACGCTCGAAGCCAGTTTCGACGATGGCGAGGAGGGCTACAGCTGGAACGCCCAGGGCTGGACCGGCGGCGACATCAACCGCTTCTGGTGGAAGACCGAAGGCGAGGGCGCCTTCGACGGCAAGCTGCACGACGCCGAGGTTCAAGCCCTCTACAGCCGCGCCGTCGCCCCGTTCTGGGACGTGCAGGCGGGGGTTCGCCAGGACTTCCGACCCGACGGCGACGATACGACCCATTTGACGCTCGGCGTTCAGGGCGTCGCGCCCTACTGGTTCGAGGTGAGCGCCGCCGCCTTCCTGTCGACCGATGGCGACCTGACCGCACGCGCTGAAGCCGAATACGACCAGCGCCTGACCCAGAAGTGGATTCTGCAGCCGGCGCTGGAACTGGAAATGTCGGCCAGCGATATTCCTGAGCTGGAGATGGGTTCGGGCCTGACCTCGGTCACGGCGGGGCTGCGCCTGCGCTATGAAATCCGCAAGGAATTCGCCCCCTACGTCGGCGTGGAGTGGAGCCGGTCGTTCGGCGACACCGCCGACTACGCCAAGGCGCGCGGCGACGACGTGGAGGCGACGCGCTTCGTCGTCGGGATCAAGGCCTGGTTCTGATGACGAACCGGGCGCTGCGGCGGATGGGCGCGCGCGGCGATCAATGTCGTGCGAACCGTTCGCGTTGTGCTATCTGATGCCCATGGCCAAGGGTGGATTCAGGACAATGGTGTTGGGGGCGCTGCTGGCGCTCGTCGTCACCATGTTCGGTCTCGTGCCCGTCGCCGACGCGGCGGTCTGTGGCCCTGAGCTGCCGCATGATGTGGCGACGGCTGATGGGCTGGTCGTCGAAGTCCACGATGCGGATACGGACGACCACACGGGTCCTGCGGGTGCGGCCTGCGCCCACGGCCATTGCCACCATGCGGCCAACGCTCTGATTCCCTTCCTGGAAACGCCTGCTGCGGCTTTTTCAGGCGTTGCGCGACTGTCCCCCCTGCCGAGCGATCTGCTGACGTCGCGCGTGCCCGGCGGACTGGAACGCCCTCCCCGAAGCTGAGCGGACGCCGCGCCGATGGGCGCGTCTTCTTGTCAGTCATTCGGGATATGAACCATGTCTTCCCTGAAACGCCGGGGGCCGCTTGCGCTCGTCGGCTGCGCCCTGGCCGCTTGCGCGGTCTGGGACGTCGGCCCCGTCAGGGCCGACCCCGCGCCTGCCTATGAAATTCTGCTGGAGCGGATAGGGCGGAACGCTCCTGCCCAGGTCGAGGCCGACGCCCTGCTGGAGGCCGCTGAGGCGCGCCTCCGCCAAGCCGGTGTCCGCGCCAATCCAGAGCTGGCCCTGCGCGCCGACGGCGTTCTGGGCGGCAAGCCCTATGCCGGATGGGGCGAGGCCGAGATCAGTCTCGACCTCACCCAGAACCTGGAACTGGGCGGGCGTCGCGGCGCGCGCGTCGATGTGGCCCGCGCCGAGGTCGGGGTCAGCGCCCTGCGCCGCGAACAGGCGGGTATCGACACGGTCGCCCGTCTGGCCCTGACCTATGCCGAGGCCGAGGCGGCTGAACGTCGTTTCGCTCTGGCCGAGGACGCCCTGACCCTGGCCGTGGCCGACGCCCGCGCCGCCCTGGTGCTGGTGGAGGAGGGGCGCGAACCGCTGTTGCGCGGCATCCAGGCCGAAACCGAGGCGGCCATGGCGCGGGCGGCGGTGGAGGGTGCGCGGGCGGAGCGTGACGTGGCCTTCGCGCGACTGACCGACGAGGCCATGCTGCCGACGCCGGTGACGTCGGTAGGGGCCGGTGTGCTGGACCGGACCTCGCCCGCGACGCTGGACGCCGCGGCTTCGCTGGCCGTGCGCGTGGCCGAGGCTGAAGCCGAGGCGGCTGAGCGTCGTATCGGACGCGAACGGGCCGAGGCCCGACCCAATGTCAGCGCCTCGCTGGGCGTGACCCGCTATCAGGCCGAGGACGCCACGGCCTTGACCGTCGGCCTGTCCATGCCCCTGCCGCTGTTCGACCGGAACCGGGGCAATATCGACGCGGCGCGGGCCGAGCATCGCGCCGCCGAGGCGCGGGTGGCGGGGGCGCGGCTGGCCGACGCCGCCGAGCGAAGCGCGGCCCTGGCGCGGCTTCGCGCCTCGGCCAGTCGGGTCGCGGCGGGCGACATGGGCGTGGCCTCGGCCGAGGAGGCCTATCGCCTGTCGCGGCTGGGGTTCGAGGCGGGGCGGATATCCCAGCTGGAGCTGCGCTCGACCCGCGTGGCCCTGATCTCGGCGCGCGACGCCGCGGTCGAAGCCCGTCTGGCGCGGGTGCGCGCCGAAATCGAACTGGCGCGCCTGCAAGGCCGCGCCCCCTTTGAAGGAGGTCGCTGATGCGTCCGTTCCAGACTCATCGCTCCCGGCTGCTGGCCGGCGCCGCTGTCGCCGTCCTCGCCATCGGCGGCGCGGTCTTCCTGCTGACCCGCGACGGATCTGAGCCGGCGGTCGCCGAAGCCGCAGAGGCGGCAGGCGCGCCTGAGGCGCCGGAAGGGGTCGTCCTGCTGACCGCCGAACAGATACAGGCTTCGGGCATTTCCGTCGTGGCGGTCGGACAGGGCGGCGGCGGCGAAGTGCGTCTGTCCGGTCGGGTCGAGCCGATGATCGACGCCCGCGCGGCGGTCGCGGCCCCGGTCGGCGGGCGCGTCGAGCGGGTCCTAGTTGCGCCGGGACAGGCGGTGCGCGCCGGTCAGGTTCTGGCCGTCGTGGTCAGCGGGGACGCGGCCGTCATCCGCGCCGACGCCGACGCGGCCTCAGCTTCGGCCGAGGCCGCCCGCAGCGCCTATCAGCGCGACCGCCGACTGGCCGAGCAGGGCGTGGTGGCGCGTCAGGATGTCGAGACGGCGCACGCCCGCTATCTCGGCGCCGAGGCCGCCGTGCGCGCGGCCAGGGCGCGGGTCGCCGCCAGCGGGGCGCCGGACGCATCCGGTCGCTTGAGCGTGACGACGCCGATCTCTGGCGTTGTCACCTCGGTTCAGGTCGGTCCCGGCGGCTTTGCAGCCCAGGGCGGAGTGGTGGCCGAGGTGGCCGATCCGGCAAGGGTTGAACTGGTCTTCCACGCGCCGCCTCTGGCCGCGGCCCAGGTGCGGGTCGGCCAGACCTTGCGAGCCCAGGGACCGGCCGGAGAGGTCGACGCCGTGGTCATCGGCGTGGCGGCGGGGGCGGGCGGCGAAAGCGGCGCCACGGTCATTCGCGCGCGTCCGGTCGAGGGCCAGGCGCCGCCGGCGGGGGCGTCTGTTGCGGGCGTGCTGACGACGGCGGGGGCGTCGGACGGGCTGACCGTGCCGACCGAGGCGGTGCAGACCATGGAGGGGACCGCCGTGGTCTTCGTCCAGGTCGAGGGCGGCTTTCGGGCCGCGCCGGTGCTGACCGGGCGTCAGGCCGGGGGGCAGACCGAAATCCTGCGCGGGCTGGACGGCGACGAACGGATCGCCGCCGCCGGGGCCTTCCTGCTGAAGGCCCAACTGGGTCTCGGCGACGCCGACCACGGCCACTAGGGAGAGGTCTGATGTTCAAACTCATCATTGAGGCCTCGGTCCGCCATCGCTGGTTCGTGGTTCTGGCGGCGGCCCTGATCGCGGCGCTCGGCCTCTATAATCTGACGCGTCTGCCCATCGACGCCGTGCCCGACATCACCAATCGTCAGGTGCAGATCACCACCCTGGCGCCGGCTCTGGCGCCCGAACAGGTCGAGCGACAAGTCACCTATCCGCTGGAGACGGCGATGGCCGGGCTGCCGGGACTGGAGAGCACCCGCTCGCTGTCGCGCAACGGCTTCAGCCAGATCACTGTCGTCTTCACCGACCGTACCGACATCTATTTCGCACGCCAGCAGGTGGCCGAGCGGATGCGCGGCGCCTCCCTGCCCGAGGGCGTCGAACCGGCGCTAGCGCCAATCACTACGGGCCTGGGCGAGGTGCTGATGTGGACGGTGGACTATGCGCCGTTCGACGCCCGCAACGTCAAGGCAGGCAAGCCCGGCTGGCAGGCTGACGGCGTCTATCTGACGCCCGAGGGCGAGCGGCTGACGACGCCGGCGCAGCGCGCCACCTATCTGCGGACGGTGCAGGACTGGATCATCGCGCCGCAGATGCGGACCACGCCGGGGCTGGCGGGGATCGACGTCAACGGCGGCTTTGTGAAGGAGTATGCGGTGCGGCCCGACGTGGCCGCCCTGACCCGCTATGGCTTGTCCGTCACCGATCTGGCGACGGCGCTGGAGCGGGCCAATGTTCAGGCCGGCGCCGGCCATGTGCAGCGCGCGGGCGAGGCCCTGGTGGTGCGGGTCGACGCGAGGGCCGCCACGGTCGAGGATCTGGCTCAGGCGCCGGTCGTCAACCGGGCCGGGCTGACGGTGCGGGTCGCGGATGTGGCCAGGGTCGAGATCGGCCAGGCGCCGCGTCTGGGCGGCGCCAGCCGCGACGGGCATGAGGCGGTGCTCGGCACGGCCCTGATGCTGGCCGGAGAGAACAGCCGCACCGTGGCGCAGGCGGCGGCCCGGCAACTGGCGCGCGTCAGCGACAGCCTGCCGCCCGATGTGGCCGCCGTGCCGGTGCTGGATCGCAGCCAACTGGTCGATTCCACCATCGCCACCGTGGCCCGCAACCTGGCCGAGGGGGCCATGCTGGTCATCGTCGTCCTGTTCCTGCTGCTGGGCGATTTCCGGGCGGCGGCGATCACGGCCCTGATGATCCCGTTGAGCTTCCTGTTCGCCGTCATCGGCATGAACCGTTTCGGCATCAGCGGAAACCTGATGAGTCTGGGCGCGCTTGACTTCGGCCTGATGGTCGACGGCGGGGTGGTAGTGATCGAGAACACCTTGCTGATGCTGAGCCAGAGGCGGGGCGAACTGGGGCGGCCGCTGGTCGTAAGTGAGCGGCTGGACATCGCCGTCCGCGCGGCGCGCCAGATGGTCAAGCCGGCGGCGTTCGGCCAACTGATCATCCTCCTGGTTTTCACGCCCCTGCTGCTGCTGGAAGGGGTGGAGGGCAAGACCTTCGTGCCGATGGGCGCGACCGTCATGCTGGCCCTGGTCGGAGCCTTCGTCTTTTCCTTCACCTTCGTTCCGGCGATGGCGGCCCTGCTGGTGCGCGAGTCTAGAGACGTCCGTCTCGGCGCCAAGGGTCAGATCGAAGAGCATGAGACGCGCCTGTTGCGCGTCGCCCGGCGGGGCATCGAACCGGCGATCCGGGCGGCGGCGGCGCGGCCCAAGGCGGTGCTGGCGGCGGCTCTGGCTGCGCTGGCGCTCGGGGCCGTGTCGTTTGCGACCCTGGGGCGCGAGTTCGTCCCGACGCTGGACGAGGGCGACATCGCCATGCAGGCGTCGCGCGTGCCGTCAGTCTCGCTGGAGCAGTCGCTTCAGATGCAGAGGGGGCTGGAACGGGCCATCAAGGCCATGCCCGAGATCGAGACCGTCTTTTCACGCACCGGCACCGCCGAGGCGGCGGTCGATCCCATGCCGGTCAATGTCTCGGACAGCGTCATCATCCTGAAGGACCGCAAGGCCTGGCCGGACCCTAAGCTGACGAAAGAGGAACTGATCGAGCGGATTGAGCAGACGGCCGGTCAGCAGATCGGCAATGCCTTCGAGTTCAGCCAGCCGATCGAACTGCGGTTCAATGAGCTGATCTCGGGCGTGCGCAGCGACCTGGCCGTCATGATCTATGGCGAGGATTTCGAGCAGATGAAGGCGGTCGCCGACCAGGTGGCCGACCGCCTGCGCCAGACGCCGGGCGCGGCGGACGTCAAGGTCGAACAGGTGTCGGGCCTGCCCACCCTGACGGTCAGCGTGGATCGCTTCAACGCCGCCAGCTACGGCCTGTCGGCGGCGGACGTCAGCGAGACGGTGTCGGCGGCGGTGGGCGGCGCGCAGGCGGGCCGCATCTTCGAGGGCGACCGCCGCTTTGACGTGGTGGTGCGTCTGGCCGACGAGGCGCGCAATGACCCGGCCAGCCTGGCCGCCCTGCCTGTCGTCGCCGCCACCGGGGTGATCGCGCCCCTGTCCTCGCTCGCCGTCATCCAGACGGGGGAGGGGCCGAACCAGATCAGTCGCCACAACGGCAGCCGTCGCATGGTGGTTCAGGCCAATGTGCGCGGCCGCGACCTGGGCGGCTTTGTCGCCGAGGCTCAAAAGGCGGTGGCTGATGTGCCCCTGCCGACCGGCTATCGGCTGGAGTGGGGCGGGCAGTTCGAGAACCTGAAACGGGCCGAGCAGCGATTGTCGCTGGTCGTGCCGGTGGTCTTCGTCCTGATCGGCGTCCTGCTGTTCATGGCCCTAGGGTCGTTCACGGAGGCGGGGCTGGTCTTCGCCTGCGTGCCTCTGGCCCTGGTCGGCGGGGCCTTGGCCCTGTTGCTGCGGGGGATGCCCTTCTCGGTCTCGGCGGCGGTCGGCTTCATCGCCGTGTCGGGGGTGGCGACCCTGAACGGGCTGGTGCTGATGCAGGCGATCCGCGAGCGGCTGGAAGCCGGGCTGGCCCCGCTTGAGGCGGCGGTTCAGGGGGCGTGCAGCCGGTTGCGCGCGGTGCTGACCACGGCGACCGTGGCCATCGTCGGCTTCCTGCCCATGGCTCTGGCGCACGGGGCTGGGGCCGAGGTGCAAAAGCCGCTGGCGACCGTGGTGATCGGCGGCCTGCTGACCGCCACGGCCCTGACGCTGCTGGTCCTGCCGAGCCTTGCGGCGCGGACGGTGAAAAGGCGGGCTGTGGTCTAAGGGCTGCGAGAATGAGAGGTGGAGCCCCCTGCGGGACGCAGGGGGCTCCGCAGGCACTTAGAACGAAACGCGGACGCCGATGCGGCCGGTGTAGTTCCTGTAGTCTTCGCCAGCGTCGGCCTTGGCTTCGACGAAGCCCGTCAGGCCGGTCTTCGAGGTGAAGGTCACGCCCAGTTGGTATTGGCCGTAGGCGTCGACCGCGGTGTTGGCGAAAGTGCTGTCGGCTGCGCCCGAGGTGAAGCGGACACCGTCTTCGCCGGCCAGTTCCTGCACCAGATGGGCCCCCAGATAGTAGCCGATCTGGCCCTGGGCGATGGACCCGGCGCCGCCGAGGCGGGCGCCGGCCTTGGCGCGCAGGCCGTCCAGGGCTTCGAAATCGATCACCGCGCCTTGCGAGGCCAGGGCGTCGAGGTCGGTGCGGCTGTAGGCCAGGCTGACCACAGGCTCGAAGAAGAAGGCCTGGGTTTCGATTTTTCCGTTGAACCGGGCGCCGGTCTCGACCTGGAGACCGTAGCCGCGACCGTCGAGGTCTTCGTCATAGCCGGCGGTGGTGCTGCGGGCCTGGATGTCGATCAGGTCGTACTTGGCCAGGGCGTTGACGAAGTAGCGACCACGCTGAACGCCGGCGTAGGCGCCCAGGTTGAGGCCCTTGTAGTCGGCGCTGTCGGCCTTGTCCTTGAACTCCAGCGTCGAGTCGACATAGCCGCCGGTCAGACCATAGGTCACGCCCGTAGCGCCGATCACGCCCAGGTCGACGCCCATCTGACCGCCCACATGGTCCTGGGTATAGGACAGGTCGACGGTCTGATCGACGCCGTTGCCGGCGCGGATCAGGGTCTCGTCACGCTTGTCGGCGGCGCCATAGACCTGGCCCCAGACGCGGCGGTCGGAGGCCGCCTGGCTCGGATCGCGCAGGGCGGCGGTGTGGGCCGACCAGGCGTCGGCCGACTGACGCCACAGGGTCTGGGCGCCTTCGTTCAGCTTGAGCGTGCGGAAGACGGCGTCGCCTTCCGTCACGGCGATGAAGAAGTCGTCCGCGGCCACATCATGACGCACGCCGTAACGGGCGAAGCCGATGTTGGTGGTCTCATCCGCCATGGTGAAGGCCCCGGCCGCCGAACCGCCGGCGGCGTCGACCAGTTTCAGAACGGCGCCCGGCTTCAGCTGGGCGGCGGTCTTGTAGTTCAGGGTGATGGTGGTCGTGCCCGTGGCGCTGCCGCCGACGACCAGTTGATCGTAAGCCGGTCCGCCGGTCGCGCCCGCGTCCATGTCCAGCACCAGACGTCCGTCCATGCCCACATAGTCGCCCGAGATCGTCAGAACGTCGCCCACGCGGCCGTCGGCCAGGTTGATGGTTCCAGCGTTCACGAAGCGCTCGAGACGCGCCAGGGTCGCATGGCCCTGCATCGTCACCAGGCCGGTGTTGACGAAGCGGTCGCTTCCGCCGCCGAAGTCGCTGAAGCCCGACAGGACGAAGCGTCCCGTGTTGTTGACGACGTCGTCGCCGGCGCCGAACTCGACGTTGCCGGTGATCAGGCCGCTGTTGTTCAACGTCACCTCGCCCTGGGCGAAGATCGTGCTCTGCTCGCCCCGGTTGATCGTGCCGGCGTTGTTGATCAGCACGGTCTCGCCTTCGGCGTAGATGGTGCTGACGCCGCGCATGGATTTCGTGGTGACGGAGGCGGGGTTGATGCTCCGCACGCCGCTCGTCAGGACGCTGGCGGCGCCGATGTTGAGGACGACGTCGCCGTCCTGGGAGGTGGCCAGGATGGCTTCGGCGTTGGTCGAGGTGATCCGGCCCGTCGTGGAGACGGTGATGTCGCCTTCGCCGCTGCTGGCCCGGATGGCCTGGTCGTGAGCACTGACGGCGGCGGCCGTCACGAACATGTCGCAGACCTCGCTGCTGACGTTGACGCCGCGGCTGCCGTAGCCTGTGGCCGAGACGCTATTGACCTTGATCGTCGCCGTATTGCTGGTCGAGCTGGCCAGGACGCCATCGGAATCCTGGCCCAGGGTCGAGACCGAATTGACGTCGACGAAGATCCCGCCCCCGCCGTTCACGTCGACGCCATGGGCCTCGCTGCCTTCGGTGGTGATCGCGCCGGTGCTGACGACGCGGGCGACGCCGTCGGCATAGAGGTCAAGGCCGCTGCTATCCGCGCCCGTGGTCGTGACCGAGCCGACGGTGACGTTCAGGTCGCCCGTGTCGTTCCGGGCGTCGACGCCTTCGCTGTAGTCGCCGCTCGTCGAGATCAGGCCTTGCGCGATGATCGTGACGAGGTCCCCGTCGCCGTTCACATTGATGGCGTCGGAACTGTATCCGCTGGTCGTGACCGCCGCCGTGGTGACGCTGATGTCGCTCCCGCCAGAGGCGTCGATGGCATCGGCGTTTTCACCGGAGGTCGAGACCGGGGCCTTGGCGACGATGGTGATCTTGCCGCTGTCGCTTTCGGCCAGAATGGCGTTTGCGAAGTCGCCGGTGGTCGTGACGGCCTCCGCCGTGGTGATGGCGATGTCGGCGCTGTCGCTGCCGGCGCGGACCCCGTTGCCGTTTTCGCCGGAGGTCGAGATCGCGGCCAGGGTGAGGATGTCCACCGACCCGCTGTTGCCAATGGCGCGGACGCCGTCGCCGTAGTCGCCGGTGGTCGTGATCAGGCCATTGGCGACGATCTTGGCGATACCGCTGAGGCTGTGGGCATAGAGGGCGGCGCCGCTCCCGCCGGTCGTGACGGCGGCGGCGGAAACCGTGACGTCGTTTTCGCTCTGGGCGGCGACGCCATAGCTGTCGTTTCCGGTCGTGGTGATCGAGCCGGTGCTGACGACGCTGACGGTTCCGCTGGACGCCTGGGCAGAGATGCCGCTGCTGCTGTCGCCGGTCGTCGTGATGGCGGCGGCGCTGTTGACTTGAACCGTGCCGGATTGGGTGGAGGCCAGGATAGCGTCGCTGTCTGCACCGCTCGTGGTCAGCGTGCCCGAGGCGTCAAGCGTGACATCGCCCGTGAGCGTCCAGAGATTGACGGCGTCGCTGTCGCTGCCCGTCGTCGAGACTGAACTGACCTCGGCCCGGATGTCGGACTGCAGAGCCTGCAGCCGGATGGCCGTGGCGAAGTCGCCCGTGGTCGAGACGGCGCCGTGGCTGATCAGCGAGATGTCGCCGCCCGTGTCGGCGGTCTCGGCGCTGATCCCATAGGCGCTGTCGCCGGTCGCGGAGACGGCACCCTGGTTGGTGATGGAGATCGGGCCGCTCACGCTTTCCGCATGGACGCCGGCGCTGCCCATGCCTGCGGTCGTGAGATCGCCGGTGTTTTCGATGGTCACGGCGCCCGAGGTGGTTTGCGCCTTGATCGCATGGGCGAAGTCCTCGGTGGTCGTCACGGAGCCCGAGTTGTTGATCTTCAGCCCGCCAGCGCCCGTGAGGCTGCTGATGCCCGTGCTGGACGACCTGATGTCGCCCGCGTTGGCGACGCTGACCGAACCATCAATGCTCGTGGCGTAGACGCCGAGGCTGCCTTGGCCCGTGGTCGTGATCGTCCCCGAGGTGGCGAGATCCACATTCCCGGAGCCGAAGGTGTTGGCGGTGATCGCGTGGCTGTTGGCGCCGGCCGTCGTGACCGAAGCGATCATGGCCGTGATGTCGCCCTGCTCGTTGGACAGGGAAACCCCGATGCTGTTGTCGCCGGTGGTCGAGACCGCGCCGGTGCTGACGAGGGTCACATCGCCTTCAAGGTTGCCGATGCCGATGCCGTTGGCGGCGAAGCCCGAGGTTGAGACCTCGCCGTGGTTTTTGACCAGAATGTCGCCCGTCTGGCTGGTGACGACAATGCCGGTCGCCCCATTCCCGGTGGTGGCGACGGTCCCGGTCGCCTCATTGGTAAGGGTGACTGCGCCGCTGACGCTTTGCGCCACGACGGCGTGGGCGTTGTCGCTATTCGTTGCGACCTTGCCGGTGTTCAGCACGTCCACGGCGCCGCTGGACGAATAGGCCAGAATGCCGCGCGCTGCGCTGCCGACGGTCGTCAACTGGTTGGTGTTTTCAACAGATACGGCGCCGGTGTTGGAGCGGGCTTCAATGCCATGGCTGTCGTGGCCGGATGTGGAGATCATGCCGTCGTTGGTGACCGAGACGGCGCCATTGCCTGACTCGGCCTTGATCGCTGCGCTTAGCGCGCTGGTGGTCGTGACGGCGCCGGTGGTGGTGATCGTGGTCCTGCCGTCGATGTTCTGCGTCAGGATGCCGGAACTGAAGAATCCTGCGGTCGCCAAACTGTCCGCTGTGACGGTGATGTCGCTGTGGTCGTTGGTGGCGAAGATGGCTGCGCTGTTGGCGCCCTGGGTGGCGCCTGAAGCGATATCAATCGTGATCGCGCCGGACCCGGTGGTTGCGCCGGATGAGGTGGCGCGGACAGCGTGGCTGCCGTTGTTGCCGCCGGTCGTCACGGAACCTGCCGTGATGTCGAGCGCGCCCCCAGTCATCTGGGCGATGACGCCGTGGCTGTTGTTGCTGAGCGTCGTCACGTCGGCGACTTCGATCACGACATCGCCGCCGGCCATGACATTGACGCCGCTGCTGAACTGGCCCTGGGTCTGGATCGTGCCGTCGCTTGTGATGCTCACGGCGCCGGTGACGGCGTTGACCCGGATGCCGTTGGCGTCGTGGCCCTGGGTCGAGATGTTCTCGACGTGGATGTCGAGGGCGCCGTCGTAGGTCGACGTTGCGATCCCGTTGGCGTTTGACTCCGTCGTGGTGATCGATCCTGCGTTGATGACGGTGTCGCCCGCGCCGTTGGAGGCCGAAATGCCGTCCCTGGTGCTGGTGATCGAGGACGAGTTGACGGTCAGCAGGCCTCTGTCCGTGACGGCGAGAATGCCAGTGCTGTTTGTGCCCGTCAGAAGGATGGCGCCGGCCTGGTTGATCGTCAGATCGCCGTCGAAGGTCGAGCCGGTGATGCCGCCGACATTGGCGCCGGACGCGTTCACCTGGGCGGCCGCTTCAAGATTGATCGTCAGATCATTCGCCGCCATCGCGCCGTAGGCGATGCCGTTTGCATAGGGGGCGCCGGCCGCCGTGCAGGTGACTTCGCCGTTGACCACGGCGCCGCACTCGTCGGGGGCGAAGGCTAGGGCGGGGGAGGTCAGGGCCACGGCGGCGCCGACCAGGGCCGAGCCGATCTGAAGGCGCGAGCGCAGCGGCAGGGACTTGCCGATAGGTTGAGAAATAGTTACCGATGAGTGCGTGAAGGTGCGCATTTTGGTCCTGAGAATATTGTCTATCCACCGAAAGCCATAAGGCTGTGGGGCCTTTTTGCTTGGTTCAGGCGGAACCTGAGCGGCTGGTGAGGTATTCTCGGTTGTCGCGCAATGGTGATGAACTCTGTTTTGCTGCGAGGTTGCCGGATGATTGCTTTTCGTCACTAAGATGTAGCAATGCGTCACTGGGACGTTTTCTTGGTTGCGTTTCCTCTTCTGTGAGGGGCGGCCTCAGCGGGCTCCAGAACGCATGGCGCATGAGGGACCTGGCGGTTCGATCGCGGGCCGGTCGTCTAAGCGTAGCCGTTGGGCGCGACTTGATGTAATCGGGAGCCTCGGCCCTGCGATCGACGCGGAGATCGATCTCTAGAGAGTGATGAATGCAGGGTTGGACGGATCAGGCGGAGCTAATCCAGACAGCCGCCGGCCTGTCTTCCGACGACACCCTCAAGGCCATGTTTCCCCAGGTCTCGCACCTGATCGACGGACAGCTGGAGTTCGTGCCGGTTCAGACGGGTCTGTTCTGCTCGGTCAACGATTTCAGGACCCGCGGGCCGGGAGGCGACCGGATGGTGCTGCGCAACTGCGTGGCGATCCAGATCGTCAAGACGGCGAGCGTCCATCTGAATCTGCCGGGCCACGCCCGCTATCGCCATTCCGGCGCCCGCATCACCCTGACCACCTATCCGAAGGAAGTCCGCCAGGTCCGGGGCTACGACGCGGGCACGCATGTTCAGTACATCGGCGCCTGGGCGGACCCGCAGTTGCTGATCGACGGCTTTGGCGTTCAGGTCGACGGTCTGGGCGAGCCGCTGAGGAGCTTTTTCCGGGGCGAAGCCGACGCCCCGGCCTCCGTCAGCATGGCCCTTCCATCTCGGCTATGGGCGACGCTGGACGACATCTTCGGCTCCCCGCACACGGGCGTGCTGCGCAAGACCTATCTACAGGCCAAGATGATTGAAATGGTCTGCGAGGTGGTCAGCGCCCTGAACCGTCCGACCGAACCGGCGTTGCGACCCGAAGGCTCCCTTTTCACCTACAGGGAGCTGAAGCAGATTGAGGCTGCGGCCGCTATCTACATAAAGGAACTCGGCGCGCCCCCTTCCGTCGCCGAGCTGGCGATGCGGGTGGGGCTGAACCGCAACAAGCTGACGTCGGGCTTTCAGGACGTCTTCAAATGCTCGCCGCACAAATACTCCAAAGACGTTCGCATGGACTGGGCCCACCGTCTTCTTCAAGGCGGAGCAGTAGGCGTGGCGCAGGTGGCGGAAAAGGTCGGCTATACTTCGGCCTCAGCCTTTAGCCGTGCCTATAGCGAGCATTTCGGCTTTCCGCCTTCGCGCGCCGACCGTCCGGGCTAGGCGCGCTTCTGGATTGTAGCGCCCCTCAGAGCGGCGGCAGCGAAGTCACAGCCGCACGAAAGGCTGCATCAGGCGGCCTAGCCATCCGTCGAGCTCGATCTGGCCATCCAGGGCGACGACGCAGAGGCAGGGCTCATCCGACACCACGCGCGGCTGGTGCAGCACCTCGGGATCGGCCTCTTCCAGATCGCCCACATCGAACCGCTCGGTCTCGGTAGCGTAGGCGCCGGACAGCACGCAGGTCAGCTCGACCCCGCCATGGGTGTGGCGCGGCGTTTCGCGCCCTGGGCCGATTTCCAGCAGGATGACCCGGCAGTCGCCGTCGCGCGGCGCGTGGACGTCGCGCACCCGCATCCCTGGTCCGATCCAGCGCCACGGACCGAGCGCGTAGCGCCGCAGCGGTTCCGGCAGCTCGGGCATGTTGTTGAGCGGCGGCTGGGACTTCACCTCGCCGGCATCGGTCTCGATCCGCGCCATCGCCCGCATCAGGGCGTCGTCCGCCATCGAGGCCGGCGCAGCTTCGTCGAGGAACTCGCCTCCCACGGTTTGCAACTGGCGCACCCAGGCGTCATTGGCGGGACGCAGGGCCAGATGGGCCGCGACGACCACAGCCTCGGGCGGGCTGAGATTGCCTGCGGCATAGGCGAGCAGGCGTTCTTCGGAGGGATTGCCTCTGGAGGAATGGAGACGCGCGTTCATCGGGCGGCCTCCTCGGAGGGTTCGAGGATCAGGCGTAGTTTGATCATGGCGTTACGGATGCGGGATTTGACGGTGCCCAGCGGCAGGTCGAGCTGACGGGCGATTTCGGAATGGGGGCTGTCCATGAAGAAGGCGAGGCGCAGCACCTCGACCTGATCCGGCTTGAGTTGTGACAGGGCGTCGCGAACCCGTGCAGCGTCCTGGGACAGGGCCACAATGTCGTCGGGCCGCTCGACAGTCTGTTCCGCCAGTTCGATTTCAGGAACGGGCAGGGGCCGGGCGTCGCGACGCAGCATGTCGAGGCGACGGTTGCGCGCGATGGTGAAAATCCAGGTGGCGGCTCGCGCCTTGCGCGCGTCGAACAGGTCGGCCTTGCGCCAGACCGTCAGCATGGCGTCCTGGGCGAAGTCCTCGGCTGCGCCGGGCGTCGCGCCCGACTTGATCAGCCAGGCCTTCAGCCGGGGCGCGAAATAGCTGAACAGCTCGGCGAAGGCCTCGCGGTCGCGGTGCAGGGCCACGGCCTCGATCAGGCGATCATGGACGAAGGGGTCGGGCTGAACCGCGTCCAGGCTCATGCCGGCCGACCGCCTTGCAGGGGATGTGAAAGAGGAAGCCTCGACATGCATGAACCCTAGTACGCTGCGCGCAAATGTCTGGATCATTCGCAATCCGAAACCCGCTCGGGAGCGTAGTCCTTCCATGCCTATCCTTGTGCAGACGGGCGTGTTCTGGAGTCGTAATGTCCTATTCGCCCGCCGACAATCTCAAGATCGCCGTGATCGGTTCGGGCATCGCCGCCCTGTCGTCGGCCTGGCTGTTGGCGCAGCGTCATCGGGTGACGATCTATGAGAAGGCCGAGCGTCTGGGCGGCCACTCCAATACGGTGACGGCGGGCGTGGCGTCGGGCGATGTCGCGGTGGATACGGGCTTCATCTGCTTCAACGACGCCACCTATCCCAATCTGATCGCCCTGTTCGCGCATCTGGGGGTCCAGACCCGCGCGACCGACATGTCCTTCGCCGTGTCTCTGGACGACGGTCGGTTCGAGTACGCCGCGCCCGGCCTCTTCGCCCAGCGCCGCAACCTCCTTCGTCCGCGTTTCTGGTCGATGCTGAGTGAGATCATGCGTTTCTATCGAACCGCGCCGATCGACCTGGGCGGGCTGACGGACCCCAACCTGACGCTGGGGGACTATCTGAAGCGCGAGGGCTTCAGCGAGGCCTTCCGTGACGACCACCTGCTGCCGATGGCGGCGGCGATCTGGTCCTCGCCGGCCCATACGCTGATGGACTATCCCGCCGAGGCCTTCATCCGCTTCTGCGGCAACCACGGCCTGTTGAAACTGATCGGGCGCCCTTTGTGGCGCACCGTCGAGGGCGGCAGCCGCGTCTATGTCGAGCGTCTGGCGAAAGAGATCGGCGACGTGCGTCTGAACCATGGGGTGACGGCGGTGCGTCGCACGGATCAGGGCGTCATGGTTCATGACAGCGAGGGCGGGGTCGAGCGCTTTGACCATGTGGTCATCGGCGCCCATGCCGATCAGGCCCTGGCCATGCTGGCCGAACCGACCGCGCGAGAGAAGGAGGTTCTGGGCGCCTTCCATTACAGCCGCAACCTGACGGTCCTTCACACGGACGCCGGCCTGATGCCGCAACGTCGTCGCGCCTGGGCCAGTTGGAACTATATCGGCGCCGATGACGGCCTGTGCGTCACCTATTGGATGAACAAGCTCCAAGGCCTGCCGGGCCAGGATCTGTTCGTCACCCTGAACCCGCCGCGTCCGCCAAAGCCCGACACCATCCTGCGCAGCGAACTGTACGAGCACCCCATCTTCAATCCCGCCGCCATTCAGGCGCAGAAGCAGTTGTGGAGCCTGCAAGGCCAGGGCGGGGTCTGGTTCTGCGGCGCCCATTTCGGTGCAGGCTTCCACGAGGACGGTCTGCAATCCGGCCTCGCCGTGGCCGAGCAACTGGGCGGCGTGCGCCGTCCCTGGACGGTGGAGAACGAGAGCGGCCGCATCCATCTGTCCGCCCCGACCGCCGACGCCATGGAGAAGGCTGCGTGACCCAGGCCTCGGCCCTCTATCGCGGCCAGGTCATGCACCGACGGCTGCGGCCCAAGGCGCACCGCTTGAACTATCGGGTCTTCTGGCTGCTGCTGGATCTGGACGAGATCGAGGGGCTGGATCGTCGGCTGCGTCTGTTCTCGCGCAATCGCTTCAACCTTCTGTCCTTTCACGACAGGGACCATGGCGACGGCTCGTGTCTGGCCTTGCGTTCGCAGATAGAGGCCCTGCTGGCGCGCGCCGACATCGACATCGGTGACGGGCCGATCCGTCTGCTGACCATGCCGAGGGTCCTGGGCTACGTCTTCAATCCGATCAGCCTCTATTATTGCCATCAGGCCGACGGACGGCTGGCGGCCATGATCTATGAGGTGACGAGCACCTTCGGCGTGCGCCACGCCTATGTCATCCCCGTGCCGACCGAGGATCAGACGGCGGGTCTGATCCGCCAGGGCGCGGCCAAGGCCCTCTATGTTTCGCCCTTCATGGGCATGGAGATGGATTATGCGTTTCGCGGCCATGCGCCGGGTCAACGTCTGGATCTGACCATCAACGGCATCGACGCCGAAGGCTTGCTGATCACGGCGGCCCTGTCCGCCGAGCGTCGCCCGCTGGAGGATGGCGACCTTCTGGCCGCCGCCGCCGCCTTGCCCCTCATGACCTTGAAGGTGGTGGCCGCGATCCATTGGGAGGCGCTGAAGCTGTGGATCAAGGGCGTGCGTCTGACGCGCCAGCCGCTTCCGGCGTCGGAGCCCTTCACGATCCAGCATCGCGCGCGGGAGAGCCGCCTTGGTCGATGACAGCGCGCGTCCGGTCATTCTGTGGTTCCGCCGCGACCTGAGACTGGAAGACAACCCCGCCCTGAACGCCGCCGCAGCGACGGGGCGGCCCATTTTGCCGCTCTTCATCCTGGACGAGATGGGGGAGGGGCGTGCGCTCGGCGCCGCGTCCGCGTGGTGGCTGGACAAGTCGCTGCGGGCGTTGGACGCCGCGCTGCGAACGCGCGGCGCACGGCTCGTTCTGCGCCGGGGCGACTCCGAGGCCGAACTGCGCCGTCTGATTGATCAGACCGGCGCCGATCAGGTCTTCATGAACCGTCGGTTCGAGCCTGACGCCTTCACGCGCGACGTCGATATCGCCCATGCCCTGCGCCACGACGGGGTCGAGTGTCATGGCTTCAACGCCGCCCTGCTGAGGCGCCCGGGCTCGGTCGTGACCGGCGCGGAAAAGCCCTACAAGGTGTTCACGCCCTTCATGAAGGCGTTGCTGCAGGCGATGCCGGACCGGGCCCCCGCGCCCGCGCCCCAAGCCGTATTCACGCCTTCAGACCCGGCCAGCGACGACATCGACGACTGGGGTCTGCATCCGACCGCCCCTGACTGGTCCGGGGGCTTCGACTGGTCGCCGGGCGAGGCCGGCGCGGCCTCTGCGCTGGCCGCCTTTCTGGAAAACGGCCTGAAAGACTATGCCGCCGGTCGTGACGTTCCGGGGCGACAGGGCACGTCGCGTCTGTCGCCGCATCTGCATTGGGGCGAGATCAGCCCCCGACGCGCGGTGCAGGCTGCGCGTCAGGCGGCGGCGCAGGGGCGCGTCGCCCCCGCTCAGGCGGACAAGTTCGTCGCCGAGATCGGCTGGCGCGAGTTCTCGGCTCATCTGCTGCACCAGTTTCCCTACATCACCGACCGCGCCTTCCGGCCCGAGTTCGACGCCATGCCCTGGAGGGCCGATCCCGTCGCCTTGGCGGCCTGGAAGCAGGGACGGACGGGCTATCCCCTGGTGGACGCCGGCATGCGCGAGCTGTGGGCGACCGGCTGGATGCACAACCGCGTGCGAATGGTGGTCGCCTCCTTCCTGGTCAAGCATCTGCTGATCGACTGGCGCGAGGGCGAGGCCTGGTTCTGGGACACGCTGGTGGACGGGGATCTGGCCAGCAATGTGCAGAATTGGCAGTGGGTCGCGGGCTCCGGGGCCGACGCCGCGCCCTATTTCCGCATCTTCAATCCCGTCATCCAGGGGCAGAAGTTCGACGCCGACGGTCGCTATGTCCGGCGCTGGGTTCCCGAGCTTCGGGCGCTCTCGGACCGTTGGATTCACGCCCCCTGGACCGCGCCGGCCGCCGTCCTGGCCGAGGCCCGCGTCCGGTTGGGCCAGACCTATCCTCGGCCCATCGTCGATCACGCCGAGGCGCGTCAGCGGGCTCTGGACGCCTTGAAAACCCTGGCCGGCCGCTCGCAGGATGAAGAGCCGCAATGAACCTTTTCCCCAACAGAGACCTCTGCAAGCCATGACCACGACCTTCTACGGAGCCCGAGAAGCAGGACCGTCGTCGGCCGTATTCGGGCTGTTGCTGCGCCTGCTGTCCTCCAACTGGACCTGGGGGCGGCTGACGCTGGTGCTGCCCGACGGCTCCAGCCGCCAACTGAGCGGCAAGGAGCCCGGCCATGCGGCGGTGATGAACATCCGCAGCTACAACTTCGCCGCGCGCGTGCTGAAGGGCGGCGATATCGGTTTCGCCGAGGCCTATATGGCGGGCGAGTGGGACTCGCCCCAGCTGGCGGTTCTGCTGGAGACCCTGGTCAACAACTACGACCACATTCGCCGCCTGTTCGACGGCAATCGGGTGGTGAACGCGATCAACTGGCTGGGACATCGGCTGAACCGGAACAGCCGTCGGGGATCTCGCCGCAACATCCACGCCCACTACGACCTGGGCAACGCCTTCTATGCGTCGTGGCTGGACCCCTCGATGACCTATTCGTCCGCACGTTTCGAGCGACCGGGGCTGTCGTTGCAAGAGGCGCAGCGCGCCAAGTACGCGTCTCTGGCGCGGATGATGGACCTGCAGCCGGGCCACAGCGTGCTGGAGATCGGCTGCGGCTGGGGCGGCTTCGCCGAGTTCGCCGCCCGCGAAGTCGGGGCCGTTGTGACCGGCGTCACCATCTCGCGAGAGCAGCACGATTATGCGCGTCGCCGCCTGTTCGAGGCGGGTCTGGCCGAGCGTGCCGATATTCGCCTGATCGACTATCGCGACGTGGAGGGCCGGTTCGACCGCGTGGCGTCCATCGAGATGTTCGAGGCGGTGGGGCGCGAATACTGGCCGACCTACTTCGACAAGGTTCATGAGGTGCTTGCGCCCGGAGGGCGCGCGGGCCTGCAGATCATCACCATCCAGGACGACTTGTTCGACGAGTATGACGCCCGAACCGACTTCATCCAGAAGTACGTCTTCCCCGGCGGCAGCCTGCCGTCCGAGGCCAGGATGGCGCCGGTGCTGGATCGCGCGGGCCTGAGCGTGGCGGGCGTCGAACGGTTCGGCGTCGACTACGCCGACACCCTGGCGGAATGGGCGCGGCGCTTCGAGGCCGCCTGGGCGGACATTGTTCGCAATGGCGCGGGGTTCGATGATCGGTTCCGCCGCCTCTGGCGCTTCTACCTGGCCTATTGCGAGGCGGGTTTCCGCTCGGGTCGGACCGATGTGATTCAGATGGCGCTGGAACGCCCCTAGGTCTCATGCCTTTGCAATGACCACGGGGTCTTTCTTTTGGATGCGCGCATGAACCTGAGACGTACTTCCTTGATGCTTGCGGCTGGGGCGATCTGCGCCGTGGCCCTGTCCGCCTGCGCCACCCTGCAGCGGGGCCCCGTCGGCAATCCGGCTGTTCCCCAGCCGTCGAAGACGGTCGATCTGAACCGCTATGCAGGCCTCTGGTACGAGATCGGCCGCTACGAGAACGGCTTCGAGCGGGGATGCGAGGCCGTGACGGCGGAATACTCGCGGCGCGACGACGGTCTCGTCGGCGTGCTGAACACCTGTCGTCAGGGCGGCGTCGACGGCCCGGTGAAGACGGTCGAGGGCAAGGCCAAGGTGGTCGCCGACAGCGGCGACGCCCGGCTGAAGGTCTCCTTCTTCGGGCCTTTCTACGTGGGCGATTACTGGGTTCTGGACCATGCCGACGACTATGCCTGGTCGATCGTCGGTGAACCTTCGGGCCGGTATCTCTGGCTCATGAGCCGGACGGCGAATCCGTCCGATGCGGTCCGCGCCACCATCATGAACCGGACGGCGGCCCTCGGCTACGATCTCAGCCTGGTGCGGGAAACCCAGCACCGGCCCTAGATCTGATCGGCCTGGCGGCGCGTAAGTTCGTATTGAAGAGGGAGAGACGACTATGGCTGGCAGGATAATCCGCGGTCTGGGCGCGGCGGCTTTGGCGATGGCCGCGGGCGCCTGCGCCAGCGGAAGCGCGCCGTCGAACTCGGGCTTCCTGACCACTTACGAGGGGCTGACGCCGCGAACGGACGTGGTGCGAGCCTCTGTCCAGCAGCGGCGCGACGAGGCCCTGGCCTCGACCATCACCCGCTTGTGGGTGGCGCCTACCGAGGTCTTCGGCGTTACGGACCCCGTCTTGTCGGACGACGACCGGCGAGCGGTCCTGAGCGAGGTGGACCGACAGGTCTGCTATGAACTGAGCGAACGTTTCGAGATCGCCGAACAGCCTGAGCCTCAGGCCGGCACGGTCCGGGTGGGCGTCACCTATATCCGTCCCACGCACCAGGCGGGTTCCGCGGCGGCGGCCGTCGCCAACTTCTTCATCCCCGGTCCGATCAAGGTGCGGGCCCCCGGCGGCACGGGCGGCCTGGGTGCGGAAGCGGAGCTCCTGACGCCGGACGGCCGCCAGGCCGCCGCCATCGTCTGGCGGCGAGACGCCATGGTGGTGGGAACGGATAAGCCGTCGCTGTCGCGTATCGGCGACGCCCACCAGTTGGCCGAGCCCCTGGGCGACATGGTGGGGGACGCTCTTGCGCCGGATGATCGCGAAGTACGGCCCATCCCCAGTCCTGACCCCTGTGAGCGGTTCGGCCCCCGCGTGCGGGTCGAAGGGATATTGGCGGGCTTTGCGACAGGCTTGTACGAACCAGGCTTGAGCGGAGGACGCCCCCCGGCGGATCAGGAGGTGGACCCTGTCGACTGATCCGTCGCGACGACCGGGCCCCGCCTTCTACTGACAGTTAGAGACCCGATTTCGCGGGCGGATGTGTCAGGCGTTTTAGATCGTCGCCTGTCGTTCGATGGTCTTGGCCAGGCTCCATTTGTGGACCTCCGTCGGGCCGTCGTAGATGCGGAAGGCGCGGACCTCGCGGAAGATCTGTTCGACCACGGTGTCGCCCGAGACGCCGGTCCCGCCCATGATCTGGACGCAGCGGTCGGCGACGCCGAACAGGGCCTCGGACACGGCGACCTTGGTCATCGAGCTTTCGGTTGTGCCCAGGGCGCCGGTGTCCAGCACGCCGGCGCACCAGTCGATCATCAGCTCGGCCTGTTTCAGCGCGATCAGGTTGTCGGCCAGCATGAAGCCGACGCCCTCGTGGTCGATCAGCGGCTTGCCGAAGGCGTGGCGTTTGACGGCGTAGGCGGCGGCGATCTCGTGCGCGCGGCGGCAGGCGCCGAGCCAGCGCATGCAGTGGCTGAGACGGGCCGGGCTGAGACGGACCTGAGCGTATTTGAAGCCCTGATGCGCGGCGCCGAGGATCTGGTCGCCGGGCACGCGCAGGTCTTCGAGGGCGATGATCGAGTGGCCGCCGGGCATGGAGGAATCGATCGTCTCCATCACCCGCTCGACCCGCACGGCGGGGTCGGGCAGGTCGACCAAGAACATGGTGGCCGCGACCTTGCCGTCGCCCGAGTCCGTGCGGGCCATGACGATGCCGACCGCGGCGCCGACCGCGCCGGTGATGAAGGCCTTGCGGCCGTTGATGCGCCAGCCGTCGCCGTCCGGCACGGCGGTGGTCTTCAGCATGGAGGGGTCGGCGCCGGCGCCGTCGTCCTCGGCGGGTTCGGTCATGAAGAAGGCGGAGCGCGCCTGACCGCTGACCAGGGGGTCGAGGAAGCGGCGCTTCTGAGCCTCGCTGGCGACCTGGCCCAGCAGGTACATATTGCCCTCGTCCGGGGCCATGACGTTGAGGGCGACGGGGCCTAGCGGCGACAGGCCCGACGCCTGAAGCACCAGGGCCGTCGCGCGCTGCGACAGGTGCGATCCGTCGACCCCGATGTGCGGCGTCATCAGCCCTGCGGCGCGCGCCCTGGCCCGCAGTTCGACGACCAGGTCGTCGGTTGGCCCGTGCGACGTGGCGCGCGGGTCCTTCTCATAGGGAATGACGACATCGCGCACGAAGCGTTCGACGCGCGCGGCGATGGCCTGGCCCTGGTCGAGGTCGTTGCGGTTCATGATGTCGTCTCCGTCTGGGCCCAGGCCAGGGCGGCGAGGGCGGGCAGGTTGTCGGCCATGGTTTGGGCGTGGGCGGAGGCGGCTGTGCCGCGCGCGATCCGGCCCTTGATGCCGTGGAAGATGGCCGCCAGCCGGAACATGTTGAAGGCCATGTAGAAGCGCAGTTCGTGCGATCTGGGCGGCGCGCGACCCATTCGCTCGCAATAGGCGGCCAGGTAGTCGGCTTCGCTGGGAATCCCGAGGGCCGTCAGGTCGGCGCCGGCAAAGCCGCCGATCATGGATGGCGGCAGGCGGTACATCATCAGGTGATAGGTGAAGTCGCCCATGGGATGGCCCAGGGTCGACAACTCCCAGTCCAGCACGGCCCGCACCTCGGCGCTGTCGGGGGCGAAGATGAGGTTGTCGGCGCGGAAATCGCCGTGAACCACGCATGCGGCGCCGTCGTCCTCGGGCATGTTCTCGGGCAGCCAGGCGACCAGCCGGTCCATGTTGGGATCGCGCCCCGCCAGGTCGTCTTCCTGATACTGCCGGGACCATCGCTGGATCTGGCGCGCGAAGAAGGCGCCGGGGCGGCCGTAATCTTCCAGGCCGAGGGCCTGGATGTCGAGGCTGTGCAGGCGGGCGATGGTGGCGTTCAGGGCGTCGAAATGCGCGGCGCGCTGATCCGGCGTCAGATCGGGCAGGGTGGGGGTCCAGAAGATGCGGCCCTCGACCATCTCCATCACCATGAAGGTCGAGCCGATGACGGCCTCGTCCTCGCACAGGATCAGGGGGGCGGGGACGGGAAAGCCGGCGGCGTACAGGGCCGAGATCACGCGATGCTCGCGCTCGACCGCATGGGCGCCTTTCAGGACGGGACCGCCCGGCTTGCGGCGCAGGACGTAGGACTTGCCCGGCGTGTCGAGGCGATAGGTCGGGTTGGACTGGCCGCCGTTGAACTGGCGGATGTCGAGGGGGCTCACCTCCGGCGCGTGCTGGCGCAGCCAGGCCGTCAGGCGCACGACCGGCAGCTCGTGCCCCGCCCGCACGGGGCCGGACCCCTCGAAGGTGATGGTCTGGGACATGGTGGAAACCTCGCTGAACGGGTGATCACACGCCCGGCTCAGCCGCGCCGATCTATGACTTGCGTAAATAGACCAAAAAGGCGAGGGTTCGTCCAGAGCCAGGAGATGAGCCATGCAGATCGAGCGGTTGTCGCCCATCGTCGCGACCCTGAAACCCAGCAATCACCCCTACCTCAGCGGGCCGTGGACGCCGCAGCATGAGGAGGTCAACGCGGTTGATCTGGAGGTGATCGAGGGGGCGATCCCGGCGGACATCGACGGCGTCTATATCCGCAACACCGAGAACCAGATCCATACGCCCCTGGGCCGTCACCATCCCTTCGACGGCGACGGGATGCTGCATCAGATCAGCTTCCGCAACGGCAAGGCCGACTATCGCAACCGCTTCGTGCGCAGCCGCTGTTTCCAGGCGGAGCAGCAGGCGGGCGAGAGCCTGTGGGGCGGGATGATGGATGGCCCGGAAGTGTCGAAGCGCCCCGGCTTCGGCGCCCATGGCGGCATCAAGGATTCGGCCAGCACCGACGTGGTGGTCCATGCGGGCAAGGCGCTGGCGACCTTCTATCAGTGCGGCGAGGCCTATCAGCTGGACCCGACCTCGCTGGAGGATCAGGGCGTCGCGCCCTGGGCGCCGCTGGACGGGGTCTCGGCCCATGCGCGGGTGGACGAGCGGACCGGCGAGCTGCTGTTCTTCAACTACTCGAAGCACGCGCCCTATATGTATTACGGCGTGGTCGGCCCGGACGGGCGGCGCACCCACTACACGCCCGTTCCCTTGCCGGGCGCGCGTCTGCCGCACGACATGATCTTCAGCGAAAACTACACCATCCTGAACGATTTCCCGCTGTTCTGGGACGAGAAGGCGTTGAAGGCGGGCTATCACGCCGTGCGCTATCGCCCCGACGTGCCGTCACGCTTCGCCGTCATTCCCCGCTATGGCGAGGCCAAGGACATTCGCTGGTTCGAGGCGGCGCCGACCTATGTGCTGCACTTCCTCAACGCCTATGAGGAGGGCGACGAGATCGTCATGGACGGCTATTTCCAGGAAAAGCCGATGCCGGACCCGCTGGGCGATCTGCCTGAGATCTACGCCGAGCACGCCCACATGATGGCCTTCGTCGACGAGAACAGCTTCCGCCCGAAACTGCACCGCTGGCGCTTCAATCTGGCCGACGGGACGACCAAGGAAGAGCGGCTGGACGACCGGCTGGTCGAGTTCGGGACCATCAATCAGCAGTACGCCGGCCAGCCCTATCGCTATGCTTACAGCACCACGACCAAGCCGGGCTGGTTCCTGTTCAACGGCTTCATCAAGCACGACCTGAAGACCGGGGAATCCTGGACCGTGACCCTGCCCGACGGGCGCTACGCCAGCGAGGCGCCGTTCGCGCCGCGCATCGGGGCGACGGACGAGGACGACGGCTATCTGGTCAGCTTCATCATCGATGAGAACGCGGGCCGGTCGGAGTGCATCCTGATCGACTGCAAGCGGTTCGAGGACGGCCCCGTCTGCCGCATCGCCCTGCCGCACAAGATCAGTTCCGGCACCCACGCCTGCTGGGCCGACCGCCGCTTCCTGACCGCCGAGGCGGGCGCCGCCGACGCGGCTTGACCCAGCGTCGTTCTGCGTCTCATCTTGCTTTTATTAGCAGACCGTCTTGAGGCGGCGACCGGGAGGGTTTCATGGACGCATCGGATCAGATGTCGGAGCAGTGGCGCACCGCAGGCTTTCGCGACGCCGGGCTGATGCCCGTCGACCTGGACGTGCGGCGCGAGCCGGACGGGGCGATGGTGATGCGCTCGCGCGTGGCTCTGGCCGAGCATGACTGGAACCTGCCGCGGGCCTTTGCCGGGGTGGCGGCGCGCCGGGGGGCGGAGACGGCCCTGGCGCGGCGCGATCCGGCCCAGGGCGGGGTCTGGTCCACGCTGGACTACGCCGGTCTGAAGCGCCGCATGGACGCCGTGACCCAGTGGCTGCTGGATCATCCGCAGCATACGGGCGGGCCGCTGATGCTGATGGGCGCCAACAGTCCGGCCATGGCCGCCTTCCTGTTCGGCGCCATGGCGGCGGGCGTGCCGACCGCGCCGGTCAGCGCCCATTACGCCCTGCTGGGCGGCGATCTGGGGCGGTTGAACCATGTCATCCGCAGTCTGAAGCCGTCGATCCTGCTGGTGGAGGACGCGCGCATGGTCGCGGGCGCGATCGACGCCCTGGACCTGGGCGACGCCATCGTCATCACCGCCACGCCCGAGGCCCTGACCCGCCCCAGCCTGCCTCTGTCCGAGGTCATGGCGACACGGCCTGGCCCAGATGTCGCCGCGAGCATCGAGGGGTTGCAGCCTGATCAGGTCGCCCAGTTCATGATGACCTCGGGCTCGACCGGCCTGCCCAAGGTCGTGCCGCTGAGCCTGAAATCGGTCGCCGCCAACACGGCCCAGGCCGCCCAGGTGATCGGCGAAGGCTATGCCTGGTCGGGGCAGATGCTGGGCTGGATGCCGTGGAACCATGTGGCGGGGGCGGCGGTGCTGCGCGCCGTTCTGCTGGCGGGCGGCGCCTTCTACATCGACGACGGCAAGCCCATGCCGGGCCTGTTCGAGGAGTCGATCCGCAACCTGCGCGAGCTGCCGGTGCGCTACTACGTCAACGTCCCCACCGGCTACGCCATGCTGGCCGATGCGCTGGAGGCGGACGCTGAGCTGCGCCGGACCTTCTTTTCGGACCTGCGGGTCATGGTCTTCGGCGGCGCGGCCCTGAGCCAGTCGGTCAGCGACCGGATACAGGCCATGGCGGTGAAGGAGACCGGCCATCGCATCATGCTGACCTCGGCCTATGGCGCGACCGAGACCACGGCGGGCTTCATGGTGGTGCATCAGTACACCGACCGCCTGGGGCTGGGCTTGCCGGTGCCGGGCGTCGAGGTGAAGCTGGTCCCGCATGACGCCGACAAGTTCGAGGTGCGGGTGCGCGGCCCCAACGTCATGGCCGGCTATCACGACGACGCGGCGCGGACCGCCGAGGCGTTTGACGCGGACGGCTATTACCGCATGGGCGACCTGGCGACCCTAGCCGACCGTGACGATCCGGCCCAGGGCGTTTTCTTCGCCGGGCGGCTGGCGGACCAGTTCAAGCTGTCGACCGGCTCCTGGGTGTTCGGGGCGCAGATGCGCGAAGCCGCCTTGCAGGCCCTGGCGCCTTTGGCTGCCGAGGTGGTGCTGTGCGACGACAACCGACCGTGGCTGGGCGTTCTGGCCTGGCCCTCGCCCGCCGGGATCAAGGCGGCGCTGGATATGGAGGTCGTCGAGGCCCTGACCTCGGGCGCCCTGGCGCAGGCGGCGAAGGAACGACTGGCCGCGCACAACGCCTCGGCCCACGGCGCCAGCGGCCGCATCGCCCGGCTGGCCTTCCTGACCACGCCGCCCGATCCGAACGCCCACGAGGTGTCGGACAAGGCCACGATCAACCGCCGCGCCGTCATCGACAACCGCAAGGCCCAGGTCGACGCCCTCTACGCCGAGCCGCCGGGGCCGGGCGTGGTCGTCGCCTGAAGCAGAGAGAATATCCGATGGTCTATATCCTGGGCGGCTGGCAGTCCGACTTCAAACGCAACTGGGCCCGCGAGGGGCTGGAGATCGGCGACGGTTTCGCCGAGGCCCTGCACGGCGGCCTCGACGCCGTAGGCATGGCGCCGGGCGAGATCGAGGTCGGCCATGTCGGCAACTTCGTCGGCGACCTGTTCTCGGGCCAGGGGCAGTTGGGCGGCTTCTTCGCCATGGCCGCGCCGGCCTTCGACGGTCTGCCGACGTCGCGGCACGAAGCGGCCTGCGCCTCTGGCAGCATCGCCCTGCTGGCGGCGATGGCGGACATCGAGTCCGGTCGTTATGGAACCGCCGCTGTCCTGGGGCTGGAGATGATGCGCAATGTGCCGGGCGAGACGGGCGCGGCCTATCTGGGGGCCGCCGCCTGGGTCGGGCATGAGTATCAGGGCGCACGCTACGTCTGGCCGCGCGCCTTCTCGGAACTGACCGACGAATACGACCGTCGCTATGGGATCGACGAGGCCTACCTGCGCCGCATCTCCCAGATCAATTTCTCCAATGCCAAGCTGAACCCGAACGCCCAGACGCGGGATTATGTCTTCAACGACGCCAGCTTCGCAGCCGACGACGAGGCCAATCCGGTCATCGAGGGGCGGGTGCGCAAGAGCGACTGCGGCCAAGTGACGGACGGGGCGGCCATGATTGTCCTGGCCTCGGCCGAGCGGGCGGCGGACTACGCGCGGCGGCGCGGCGTGCCGCTGGAATCCCTGCCGCGCATCAAGGGCTGGGGCCATCGGTCGGGACCGATCAGTTATGCCCGCAAGGTCGAGGCCAGCGCCGGGGGCGACTACGTCTTCCCGCAGGTCAAACGCGCCATCGATGAGGCGCGGGCGCGGGCGGGTCTGTCGCTGGACGGGATCGACGCGGTGGAGACGCACGACTGCTTCGCCATGACCGAATACATGGCCATCGACCATCTGGGCCTGACCGCGCCGGGCGAGAGCTGGAAGGCCATCGAGGCGGGGGATATCGAGATCGGCGGACGCCTGCCGATCAACCCGTCGGGCGGGCTGATCGGCTGCGGCCATCCGGTCGGAGCGACCGGGGTGCGGATGGCGCTGGACGCCTTCCGCCAGACGACGGGGACGGCGGGCGGCGGTCAGGTCGAGGGGGCGCGTAACGTCCAGACTCTGAACATCGGCGGCTCGACCACCACGACCGTCAGCCTGGTGATCGGCCGCGACTAAGGCCTCAGGCCTCGGGGCGGCTCAGCCGTCCTGAGGCCGGACGCGGATGGCGATGGCGGCGGAGCCGTGGGCGATGGTCAGGCCCTCGGGCGTCGAGACCGTCACCTCGGCCACCACCTTGCGCGGGTCGGCGTAGACTGCGCGGCCCTCGGCGATCAGCCGTCCGCAGCCAATGGGGGCCGCGTTGAGGAAGCGCATCGACAGGTCGGTGGACAGCAGGAACTCGCCCGGTTTCAGCAGGGTCATGGCCGCCCCGCCGCCGACGATGTCGACCAGGGCCGCCGTCACCCCGCCATGGACCAGACCGACGAAGTTGGAGTGGCCGGGGTCGATGTCGCACTCGACCCGCATGAAGCCCTCAGCCGCCTCGACCGGACGGGCGGCCAGGCGGTTGACGAAACCGCCCGGCCAGACCGTCTCGATCCAGCGGCGCGCCAGCTCCAGCCCGCTCTGCGCCGGGTCGAGGGCGAAGGCGGGCGGCTGGATCATCTGGGGCGACGCGGTCATGCCGCGGCGCTCCGGGGCGCGGTCAGGCCGGCGAAGCGGGTGGCGGCGGCGCGGTATTCGGCCTCCAACCGGTCCACCACGACGGCGGTCGGCTCGACGGCGCCGACCTTTTGCAGGCCCTGACCGGCGGCCCAGATGTCGCGCCAGCGCTTGTGCGCGGCGTCGCCGGAATAGTCGCGGGTGATGGGACCGCCCAGCGCGTCCGGGTCCATGCCCGCCGCGCGCAGGCTGGGCTTCAACCACGATGCGGGCGTGCCTGTGATGGCCGAGGAGACGATCAGGTCATCCGGCCCGCAGTCCACGATCATCTGCTTGTAGGGGTCCTGCGCCCGGCTCTCGGCGGCGGCCAGGAAGCGGGTGCCCATATAGACCATGTCGGCCCCCGCCGCGATCGCACCCGCCACGCCCGCGCCGTCGGCGATGCCGCCGCCGATGGTCAGCCAGCCGTCAAAGAACTCGCGCACCGCCGAGACGAAGGCGAAGGGCGACAGGTGGCCGGTGTGGCCGCCCGCGCCGGCGCTGATGCAGGCCAGGCCGTCCACGCCCGCGTCCGCCGCCTTCTTGGCCAGGGCCATGTTGACCACGTCGGCGAAGACCAGGCCGCCATAGGCCTTGACCGTCTCCATGACCGGCTTGGGCGAGCCCAGGGCGGTGATGACGATGGGCGGCTTGTACTGGGCCACCAGGGCCAGATCCTCGGCCAGACGGGCGTTGGTCGAATGGGTGATCAGGTTGGCGACCCAGGGACCGTCGCCGGGCGACAGGGCGTCGGTGATCTGGCCCATCCAGGCGTCGAGGTCGGCGACCGTGCGGCAGTTGGGGGTCGGAAAGGCGCCGCCGATCCCGGCCTTGCAGGCGGCGATGACCAGTTCCGGCCCGCTGACCAGAAACATGGGCGCCGCGATCACGGGCAGGCGCATCGGGTGGGGGAAGGCGGTGGTCATGCGGATTTCAGGTGTCCGGATTGGTCGCCCAGGGACTGGCGCAGTTCGCGCTTCAGCACCTTGCCGACGGGGTTGCGCGGCAGGACGGCGATGACCTCTAGCCGTTCGATCTGCTTGTAGACGGCCACGTGCTTGTCGCCGGTCAGGAAGCGGTTGATGTCGCCCAAGTCGGCGCTCTGACCGGGCTTGAAGACGACGAAGGCGCACAGGCGCTCGCCCAGGTTCGGGTCGGGCGCGCCGACCACGGCGGCGTCGGCCACGGCCGGATGGCCGATCAGATGGCCCTCGATCTCCTCGGACGAGATGTTCATCCCGCCGCGAATGATGACGTCCTTGAGACGCCCGACGAAGCGATAGAACTGCAGCCGGTCGCCGGCCAGTTCGAACAGGTCGCCGGTGCGGAACCAGCCGTCGCCGTCAAAGGCGCGGGCGTTGATCTCGGGCGCCCGCCAATAGCCGGAGAAGACCGTGGCGCCCTTGACCCGCAGCTCGCCGGGAAGGCCCGGCTCGGTGATCTCCTGCTCGGTCTCGGGATCGACCAGACGGGTGAAGATGCGGTCGTGCAGCAGGGCCTTCCATTCAAAGCCGTCGCCCAGGCGCGGGAACAGGACGGCGCGTTCGGCGGCGTCGGGCACGTCCTTCTGGGCGCTGGGGAAGGAGGCGCCTTCGTTGGAGCCGAAATAGTTGACGATCTGGACGCCGTATTTCTCGTGGAAGGTGCGGACCATCCATTCCGACAGGGGCGCCGAGCCCGAGCCGATGGCGCGCAGCCGACCGAAGTCCACGCCCTCCAACAGGGCCTCGTTCTGAAGCAGCAGGTTCAGGATGGCGGGCGGGGCGACGGTGTAGTCGATCTTCTCGTCGCGGACCTGTTGCAGGAAGATCTGCAGGTCGAACGGCTGATGCTGCACCAGCACCCCGCCCAGCAGCAGCCAGGAGACGAAACTGGTCGAGATGCCCGCCATGTTCACCATGGGGAAGGGGTTCAGCAGGACCGCGCCGGGTTGCAAGTCGGCGGCGTCGGTGACGCCGGCGCCCATGATGATCCATTCGTTGTGGCTGCGCGGCACGCCCTTGGGCTCGGCCTCGGTGCCCGAGGTCCAGCAGATGGTGACGATGTCGTCGGCGCAGATGTTCGCCGCACGGGCGGCGGCGCGACCGGCCTCGATCTCGGCCTCATCCAGCCCAGCGGCGCGGGCGTCGAGGTCGATGGTTCCGTCGGGCGCATGGCCGCCGACCACCAGAACGGTCTTCAGGGCGGCGGCGCCCGTCTGGACCGCCAGCATCATCTCGGCGTGGGCGTGCTTGCCGATGCGGGCGGCGGTGACGACGGCCTTGGCGTCGGTCTTGCGGAGGATATAGGCCAGTTCATGCTCGCGGTACTGGACCGGAGCGGGGGTGACGATGGCGCCAAGCCGGATGCAGGCCAGATAGATCAGGCCCAGTTCGATGACGTTGGGCAGTTGCACCGCCACCACGTCGTCACGGCCGACCCCGGTCGCGTGCAGGACAGCGACATAGCGCGCCACCCTGTCCTCGACCTCGGCCCAGGTCAGGCGGGCCGGGGCGCCGCCCATGATGGCCTCGCGGTTGATCGGATCGACCACGGATTCGACGTCGGGCATGGCGGCGACGTGGCGGCGGAACAGGTCGTCCAGCGTCTCCTCGCCCCACCAGCCCCTGGCCTTGAAATCGCGGATGCGCTCCTCCGGCACGACGATCATGTCGGTCTTCTCCCTGGTTCTCTTTTACGTCTTCCGGTCATTGAGGCGCCGGATAGATCAGTGACTTCACCTCGCCGCGCACCACCTTGCCCACCGGATTGCGGGGCAGGGCGGCGACGATATGAAGGGTCTTGGGGGTGCGCACCGGGCCGACGGCCTCGCGCACGAAGGCGGTCAGGGCCTCGGGCGTCACCGAAGGGTCGTCCAGGGCCGCGACGGCCTCCAGCCGCTCGCCCCAGACAGGGTCGGCGACGCCGAAGGCGCAGGCCTCGCGCACGGCGGGGTGGGCGTTCAGCGCGGCTTCGACCTCGGCGGGATAGATGTTGTAGCCGCCGCTGATGATCAGCTCTTTCGACCGGCCCAACAGGAACAAGTAGCCGTCCGCATCCAGCCGCCCGATGTCGCCGGTCTTCAGCCAGCCCTCGTGGCCGGCGGCGTCGGTCTGCGCCGGGTCGTCCAGATAGACAGTGGCGGCCAGGTCGCCGCGCACCAGGATCTCGCCCTCCGCCTCGCCCGTGCGGACCGCGCCGTCGGCGCCCAGCAGGGCGACCGGCGTATCCGGGAACAGTCGCCCGACCGAGGTCCGCAGTTCGGGCCGGGCCATCTCGGCGGGCGACAGGCCGGCGATGGTCATGGGGGCTTCGGTCTGGCCGTACAGGGTCGAGAGCACAGGGCCGAACCGCGTGAGGGCCTCGGCGATCCGGGCGGGCGGCATGGGGGCGGCGGAGTAGGTCAGGTGGCGCAGGCGGGTGAAGTCGCTGGGCGCAAAGCGGCCTTCCTCCATCAGCAGATAGATCAGGGTCGGCGGCATGAAGACGGTGGTGATCCGGGTCTTCAGCTCGCGCAGAATGGCCTCGCGCTCGGGCTTGTCCAGAAGGACATGGGCCCCGCCCGCCGCCAGCACCGGCAGGATGTAGTGCGAGGCCCCGTGCGTCAGCGGCGCGACGGCCAGGTTCACGTCATCGGGGCCGAAGCCATAGAAGCTCTGTAGCGAGCGCAGCGCCGCCGCCCCGCTGCGGACGCTTTGCAGCACCCCCTTGGGCACGCCGGTCGAGCCGCCGGTGAATTTCAGGGCGAAGGGACGCTCGGGATCGTCGGGAATCGGGGGCAGGGTCGCCGCATCGGCCGGGGCCGGGCGCCCGTCGTCGAGCGCCAGCGGACGGGCCGTCTCGCCCATGGCTTGGGCGGATTCGACGTCGTGCAGGGTCAGGCGCAGACCGGCGCGCTGCTGGAACAGGCTGTTCAGGCGCGGCCCGTTGCGCGGGTTCAGCGGCGTCCAGACCGCCCCGGCGCGCAGGATGGCCAGATAGGCGACGACATGACCGGCGCTGTTGGCGGCGCACAGGCCGACGCGGTCGCCGGGCGCGACGCCGCGCGCGATCAGGTCGGCGGCGGCGGCCTCGACCTGGGCGACCAGCTGGCCGTGGCTGAGGACGCGGTCGCCGTCGAACAGGGCGGGACGGTCGCGCTTGGCGGGCAGCTTGTCGTAGAGGGCGCGGATCGGGTGCCGGATCATGCCGCCGGGCGCTCCAGGATGGTGACGACGGTGGCCGCCTCCTCGACGCCGAGGAAACCGCCGCCGTTCTCGGCCGCTGCGATGCGGGCGCCCGCGACCTGACGGTCGCCGGCCTCGCCGCGCAGATGCTGGATCAGTTCATACAGCTGGCCGATGCCGGTGGCGCCGACCGGGTGTCCCTTGGCCACCAGACCGCCGGACGGGTTGACCGGGGTGCGGCCGCCCAGGGCGAAATCGCCCGCCTTCAGCCGCGCGCCCACCTCGCCGGGCACGGCCAGACCCAGGTTCTCGATCTGCTGCAGTTCGGCGTAGCTGGTGGCGTCGTGAACCTCGGCCAGGTCCACGGCCTCCGGCCCCGAACCGGCCTGCTCATAGGCGGCGCGGGCGGCGCGGCGGCCGATATGGTTGGCGTAATCGTCGGGCGCGCGGTCGGTGGCGCTGACCAGAGCGCAGCCGCGCACCCGCACGGCGCGGGCGGCGGCGCCCAGCCGCGCCAACCCCTTGGCCGAACAGACCACCATGGCCGCCGCGCCGTCGCTGACGGGGGCGCACATGGCGCGGGTGAAGGGGAAGACGATGGGCTTGTCGGCCATCACCTGATCCACCGTCATCGGCGTGCGGTATTGCGACTTCGGGTTGAGGGCGGCGGCGCTGTGGTTCTTGGCGGCGAGGCGGGCGAAGTCTTCCTGCGTCGTGCCGAAGCGGGCCATGTGGGCGCGGGCCTGGGCGGCGTAGAGGTCCATGAACAGGCTGCGGCCTTCGCCCGGCGCTTCACCGCCCATGGCGGCGATATAGGCCAGCACGCCCTCGCGGTCGTGGATGTCGGTCCCGCCCATGAAGGCGGCGGCGACGCGCTCGGGCCGGTCGGGCCAGACCATCTTCTCGGCCCCGACGATCAGGGCGATATCGCCCCCACCCGCGCGCAGCCACTGTATCGCCTGATGCAGGGCCGTCGAGCCCGAGGCGCAGGCGTTCTCGACATTGACCACGGGGATGCCGGCCAGGCCCAGCGGGCGCAGGGCGATCTGGCCCCGCACCGTGTTCTGCCCCTCCAGCATGGGCTGGCGGGTGTTGGAGAACCAGGCGGCCTCGATGTCGCCGACCTGCGCGCCCGCGTCGGCCAGGGTGTCGCGCACGGCCTCGGCGGTCAGGCTCTTCACCGTGTCGGCGGGGCGCTTACCCAAGGCGGTCATCGACACGCCGGCGATGAAGACCGGCGTCATCATGCTGTCGGACGACGACGCTGGACGATGCGGAAGCGCGCGGCGACGAAGGCCAGGTCGGCCAGACAGGCGTTGCCCGCCGGGTTCAGTCCGCTGACGTGATAGTCGCTGTAGGCGGCGGCGAAGTTGATCCACATCGCCCCGGTCAGGTTGATCGTCAGATTGGCCCCCGCCTGCTCATAGAGCGGCGTCGAGCGATCGATGAAGGCCTCATCCGTCGAATAGAGATAGGACGAGATCGAGCCCTTGGTGCGGGCAAGATGGGTCGCCTCGGCCACAGCGGCGTCGGCCTCCATCGTCACCACGAACAGGACGGGGCCGAAATGCTCCTCGGCGTAGAGGTCGGGCGCGGAGCCGTCGACGCCCAGCACCAGGGGCGTCAGGGTGCGCGCCTGGGGGAACTGCGGGTGGGCGTAGGGCGCGGCTTCGCGCAGGACGCGGACGCCGGGACGCCGCTCCACGGCCCCGCGCACGTCGGCCACGGCCTTCAGGCTGACCTCGCCCTGGACAGCGCCCATGATCCCGGCGGCCAGGGCCGGGTCTTCGGCGATGGCGTCGATCTGGGCGACCAAGGCGGCGGCGAAGGGCTCTGCCAGAGCGGGGGCGACATAGACCACCTGCGGGCTGGTGCACATCTGGGCCGAGAACAGGCTGGCGGCGCGCGCCACGGCGCGAGCGGCGGCGTCCAGATCGGCGACGGATTCGACCACCACCGTGTTGACGCCCGCCGTCTCGGTGAACAGCAGCTTGCCCGTCACCGTCCTTTCCAGATGGCCGCCGTAGCGGGGGCTGCCGGTGAAATCGACGATCTGGACGGCGGGATGATCGACCAGAACCTGAGCCACCGGCTCGGCCAGGGTGTCGACGGCCAGGGTGATCAGGTTGGGATCGAAGCCGAAGTCGGCCAGCACCCGACGGCATTCGCGCGCGACAATGGCCATGGGCAGGACGGCGATGGGGTGGGGCTTGAGGATGACCGGATTGCCGGTCGCCAGACTGGCGAACAGGGCCGGATAGGCGTTCCAGGTCGGGAAGCTGGCGCAGCAGATGACCAGGCCGATCCCGCGCGGGACCAGGACATAGGTCTTGTCCAGGCTGACGGCTTCGCCAGCGAAGTCGCGTTCGTAGCGGGCGCTGCGGGTCACGTCGCGCATGGCCTTGGCGGCGTAGGCCAAGGCCTCTAGGCCCCGGTCCAGGGCATTGGGGCCGGAGCCGCTGAAAGCCTGGGTATAGCTCTGACCCGCGACGTGCATGACGGCCTGGGCCATTTCGAAGTTCGCGTCGTAGAGGCGCATCGCCATCTCGGCGCACAGGGCCAGACGCAGTTCGGGATCGGCGGCGCGCCAGTCGGGCCAGGCGGCGTGAGCGGCCACAACCAAAGCCTCGGGATCGCAGCGCGGATAGGTGATGCCCAGCGCCTTGCCGGTGAAGGGCGAGACCTCGGCGCCGACGCGGTCGATCACGCCGGGCAGGTCCAGGTCGAAGGGACTATTGAGCTGGGCCTCGAACGCGGCCTTGCCCGCGACGGGCTTGTCCGGGCCGTGGATCTTGGTCGAGGGCGAGTCCTTGAACGGCGACCAGGCGGCGCGGGCGGACACGGCCTTGATTGCGGCCTCGATCAGGTCGGCGTGACGTTCGATGAGGGCGCGGCGGGCCTCGGCGGGCGGGAAGGGCGCGTTCATGCTCAGCCCATCCGCTCGACGATCATGGCCGAGCCGACGCCTTGCGCGCCCGCGGCCACAACTAGACCGTAGCGGCCTTCGCAGGCGTCGAGCGCATCAAGCAGGGACGACAGCAGGATGGCGCCGGTTGCGCCCATCGGGTGCCCCTTGGCCAGGTGGCCGCCGCCGACATTGACCTTGTCGCTCAGCGTCGGGTGTTCCCGCGTGAACTTGGCGATGGTGACGGCGAAGGCCTCCATGAACTCGATCCGGTCCATGTCGGCCAGGGTCAGCCCGGCCTGGTCCAGCACCCGGTCCATCGCCGTGAAGCCGGCGGTCAGGGAGGCGGCGGGATCGCCCCCGGCCTCGGCCCAGGCGAGGATGCGGGCGCGGGCGCCGTCGGCCTGGCTGGAAATCAGGGCCAGCCCGGCGCCGTCGCTCATCGGCGGGGCGTGCGACACGGTATGGCGGTGGTCGATCACCCGTCCCTCCAGCGCCTCGGCGTAGGGCGCGGCCAGGGCGGCGAAGGCGGGGGGCAGCGACGCCAGGCTCTCGCTGCTGGTCTTTGGGCGCGCCGCTTCCTCGTGCGACAGGCCGTTCAGGGGAATGCGCGAGGCGGTGAGCGGCGTGCCCTCGGCGAAGGCGGTGCGCTGCTGCGAGGTCAGGGCGGCGGCGTCCATCTCGGCGCGCGTGACGCCCAAGTCCTCGGCCAGGCGGTCGGCGGCGACGGCGACGGGGAGGTAGCGGGTGCGCGGCGGGAAGCTGGCGTCCTCGTAGTAGTCGGCCTTGTCGCCCATGAAGGGGACGCGGGACATCATCTCGACCCCGCCGGCCAGGGCCGAACCCACGGCGCCGGTCTGGACCAGGGCCGCCGCCTGACCCACGGCGGTCAGGCCCGAGACGCAGTAGTTGTTCAGGGCGAAGGCGAAGGCGGCGTCGTCCAGACCCGCGTGCATCTTGCTGACCAGGGCGACATTGGCCCCCTGGGCGCCGACCTGGCCGACGCAGCCCAGGATCAGGGCCTGGGCGGCGCGGGGCGCATGGCCGCGCGCCTCGATGGCGTCGATCAGGCCCGTGACCAGTTCGTGCGGCTTCAGGGCGGCCAGCCCGCCGTCGGGGCGGGCCTTGCCGCGCGGGGTGCGGACGGCGTCGTGAATATAGGCGCTCAACGGATCAACCCTTCGCCATCTGATCGCCGCGCGCCCAGGTGCCGTGGAAGCCAGCGGGCACTCGCACGGGCAGCATCACGCGCGCCACCGGCCCGGCCTCGAAGTTCTGGGCGTCGATCACCTGGACCTCGGACCGGCCCGTGTTTTCGTCGGTGACGAAGGCGATGACGTAGCCGTCGTCCTCGGCCCGCGCGTCGATGCGCGGGGCGAAGGCCGGTTCGGAACCGAACATCTGCGGCTCGTAATCATAGGTCCGCGCCGCGCCCGTGTTTAGGTCGTACTTGATCAGACCTTTGAAGCGCTGAAGCTCCGTCTTCGACATGGCCACGTGATAGGACCACTGGGTCGGCTGAGCGGAATAGTCGAGGTTGACGACCGGGAACTCGCCGATGCGGTCGTCCAGCTGGCGCTTCTTCACCTCGCCGGTGCGCATGTTCATCCGCCATTCGACGGGCACGGCGTTCAGGGCCAGCACATTCACCATGGCCGCATAGGGGCCGTAGGCCGGGTTCGGCGGATAGCCGTTGGGCGTCATCATGCAGGCGGTCATGACGACCTCGTCGCCGTCCTCCCAGCTGTTGACGACGTGGTAGATGTAGCAGCTATCCGTCTCGAACCAGCGGATCTGGTCGCCGCGGCCTCGGCGCGGCGCCACGCCGAATCGGGCGGGCTGGTCGGCGAAGTGGATGTTCCACTGGCTCTTGCGCAGGCCGGCGTCGGTGAAGACCACCGGCAGATCGTGCAGGATGACGTAGTTCTCGGTCAGGCCCATGTCATGCGGCAGGCGCGGCCCCGGCAGCTCGACGCGCTCGAAATGGGTCAGCTCGTTATTGGCGCTGACCGTGCCGTAGGTCATCCACGGCTCGTAGAGGGAATAGTCGAAGAAGACGAACTCGCCGGTGCGCGGGTCGACCTTGGAATGGGCGGAGACGTGGCGCGGCAGCTTGCCGCCGAAGGTCTCGACGCCGACCGTCTCCAGCGTGCGCGCATTCACCCGAATCGGATGACCCGAGATGTACCACAGCGCCATCAGCGAGCCGTTGTGCAGCACCACGTCGGTATTGGCCGTGTCCTTGTAAACCTTGTCGCCGCGCGTCGAGGCGGGATTGGCACGCGTCGAGGGCAGCATGACCCCGCCCGCGCCGCAGCCGCCGTTCAGGTCCGCCACATGATCCGCCGAGCGGACGAAGCGATTGCGGTACTCGGCCTTGCCGTTCTCGAAATAGACGGCGTGCAGCATGCCGTCGCCGTCGAACCAGTGGTGCATCCCCTCGGGCGCCTGGGCCGGGTTCGGACCGTTGCGGTAGAAGCAGCCGTAGAGGTCTTTCGGGATCTCGCCGATCACCTCCAGATTCAGCGCGGTCGTCTCCTTCGCCACGGGTTCATAGGCCCCCTGGAGATAGGGGTTCAGCGTGTTCAACGGGCTGAGCGGTCCGGTTTCGATCCGGCGGGCGTCGTCGGCCATGACGGCTGTTCCTTCCCTGTTCGTGAGCGAGATCGCGCCTCGCTCATCCTTGTCTGCTGCGACCATGAGCGGTTGAGTCGCTTAACGCAAGTCACTTTGACGGCGTCGGCGGCAGCGGCGCGGCCATCAGCTGATCAAAGGCGGCGTTGCCGTCGGTGAAGGTCTTCCAGCCGTGCAGATCCATCAGGGCGGCGGCGTGTGCGGCCAGGTCGTCGGGGGCGAAATCGGCGGCGAAGGCCAGGCCGGGCCCCTCGATTCGCGCGGCGGGCCGCACGCGCCCGGCCCCCGCCACCAGGGTCTCGCCGTTCAAAGGACAGTCCGGCGCCATCAGCCAGCTGGCGACCGGGGCGACCCGCTCCCGCGCCATGCGGGCGGCGCTGTCGGCGTCCAGATAGTCGGCGGTCATGCCGGTGGCGGCGTAGGGGGCGATGGCGTTGCAGGCCACGCCGTGCGACGCGCCTTCCAGGGCGATGACCCGCATCAGGCCGATCAGCGCCGCCTTGGAGGACGAATAGGCGGCCATGCCGTGGACGCCGTGCAACCCCGCCGCTGAGGTCGACATCAGGATGCGGCCCGAGCCCTGGGCGCGCAGATGGCGATAGACGGGCAGGGTGGGGGTCAGCGCGCCGAAGAAGTTGACCTCGAACACTTGCCGAAAGGCGTCGGTGGTCTGCTTGTGCAGGGTCCTGGCCTCGGGCGCGCCCGCATTGTTCAGCAGGCCGTCGACGTGACCGAAGGCGTTCAGAGCGGCTGCCAGCAGCCGCTCGCCGGAATCGGCCTCCTCGACGGCCAGCGGCGCGGCGACGGCGCGACCGCCCTGGGCGAGAATCTCGGCCACGACCGCCTCGGCGGAGCCGGGCGCGTCGGCCGGGCGGGGCCGGGTGTTGACCACCACGGCGGCTCCGCGCCGGGCCAGGTCCAGGGCATAGGCCCGACCGAGGCCGCGCCCGGCGCCGGTGACGATGACGACCCGATCCTGAAGCGCGCTCATGCGTCTGCGCCTTCTGCATTGGCGGTGGTCTTCGGTCGCGGCCAGGGCAGGAAGCGGGGGGTGCGGGTGCAATAGGCGGCCCAGGCCTCGGGCCGGGTGCGCGCCATGTGCTGCTCCTTGAATGGCGCGGCGGAAGCGTAGCCCATGAACCAGCCGGTATAGAGGGGCGCGAAGATCGTGACCCAGCCCCACGGATGCGCCAAGGCCAGCACGAACCAGCCCGCCCACATGACGCTCTCGCCCAGATAGTTGGGGTGGCGCACAAAGGCCCAGGCGCCCGTGTCCAGCAGGCCGCCGCGGTTGGCGGGCGCGCGCTTGAAGGCCGCCAGCTGGCGATCCGCCGTGCTCTGCAACAGGAAGCCGGCCAGCCAGACGACGACGCCCAGGGCCAGCAGCGCGGTCGGACGCGGCGTCGGCGCCGTCAGGATGAAGGCGAAGGGCGCGCACCACAGCCAGACGGTGACGCCTTGCAGCAGGTGAACCTGGAAGCCGCTCCACCAAAGCCAGTTGGGGCCGTGGCTCTTGCGCCAATGGGCGTAGGGTTGGCGCTCGGCGTGGATGTTGTGGCCCCAGGTCTGGACCGCCAGCCGGACCGACCAGACGCCGAGGCTGAGCAGGAACAGGCCGCTGAACAGGTCCAGCGGCAGGCCGGACAGGGCGAAACCCGTTCCCGCCGCCGCCGCCGGGGCCAGCGGATAGGCCACGTCCATCAGTCCGTGATTGCGCTTCATCGTCCCCGCCAGCCAGCCCAGGGCGACCACGGTCAGGACCCCGCCGCCGCTGGCGAGCCAGATGAACAATGTTTCACGCAACAGGGAGGGCGGCGCGGCGAAGGCGGCGGCGAAGGCCGCCAGAGGCGCGGCCATCATGACGTAATGCCATGCTTTTCCGCGTGTTTTCGAGGGCATGACGAAGAGCCAGACCGCCACGAGAGCGACCCAGGCCAAGGCGGCCAGCATCCATCCATCCAGTCTCACGCGGCGGCTCCATTTATGACTTGCGTAAAAAGACTTGCAAACAAGGTTCGTTAGCGCAAGCTTCTGTTTGACCGCTGGAGCATCCGATCAACGGAGCCGGGGCGCGGTCGAGGGAGCGAAACATGAGGAAGACCGCATTCAGCGCGTCGGTCGCGACGCTGCTGCTGGCCACGGGGATGGCCGTACCCGCCATGGCCCAGACCACGCCGACCGAGGGCGCCGTCACGCTCGGCGACGTCGTCGTCACGGCCCAGCGTCGCGAGCAGAGCCTTCAGGACGTGCCGATCGCCGTCACCGCCTTCAACGCCGAGACACTGGAGCGCACGGCGGCGACGGGCATTCAGGACGTGGCGGGCAAGGCGCCGGGCGTGACCCTGACCCAGTTCAACATCGGCGAGCCGCAGATCTTCATCCGCGGCGTCGGCACCACCAGCGATTCCGCCGCCAGCGACCCCTCCATCGGCGTGTCGATCGACGAGGTTTCCATCGGCCGCGCGGGCGCCAGTTCCATGGCCTTCCTGGATGTCGAGCGGGTCGAGATCCTGCGCGGGCCGCAGGGCACCCTCTATGGCCGCAACGCCTCGGGCGGGGCGCTGAACGTCTATACCAAGAAGCCGCGGTTCGAGAACTCGGCCCAGCTTACCGGCCGCCTCGGCAGCTTTGACGAGCGCGGCGTCGAGGCCGTGCTGAACCGCCAGCTGGGCGAGGACACCGCCGGTCGTCTGGCCCTGCGCTGGAACCAGAACGACGGCTACGCCAAGAACGTGCCGACCGGCCGGGGCCTGGAGGGCGGCGAACAGTTTGGCCTGCGCGCCCAGGTGCTGCACAACGCCGGCGACTGGAGCTTCCTGGGCGGCGTCGACTACTCCAAGGACGACATGCAGGGCCACGCCCGCGTTCCGGTCCTGGCCTCGTCAACGCCGCCAGCCTTTGCGACGCTGGTGAACAACTTGCGCGCCGGTCTGAGCGTGCGGCAGAGCTTCTCTTCGGCGGACAATTATCAGAAGCGGGAAAACTGGGGCCTGACCGGGCGCGCCCAGTGGTCGGGCGCCGAGCACTTCGACGTCATCTCCCTGACCTCCTACCGCGACAACGACTACAGCTGGCGCGACAACCTGGGCGGGCTGCCGTTCCCGGGCTTCCCTCTTTCGGTCGACGACCGCGCCAGCGAGGCGGCCAAGCAGTTCAGCCAGGAATTCCGCCTGACCTCCAAGTCCGGTTCTTCGATCGACTGGGTCGCCGGCGTCTATATGTTCCGCGAAGAGGTGGAGCGGTCGGAGCGGTTCGTGGTGCAGACGGCGCTGCCGATCGCACCGCCTTCGTTTGGCGGCGACACGACCTTCAATCAGGACGCCACCAACTCCAGCTACGCCGTGTTCGGCCAGGCCACGATCCCCTTCGCCAACATCTGGGAGCTGACCGCCGGCGCGCGCTGGACGCATGACGAACGCGAAGTGCATCAGGTCGCCCTGGACAACGAGAACGGCGCCAACGCCCCTCCCGGCATTCCGCTGGGGCCGACGGGTTCGCCCTATAACGTCACGGCCGACGCCACCTTCGAAGAACCGACCTGGAAGCTGGCCCTGGCGGTCGAGCCGATCGACAATATGCGGTTCTACGTCAGCTATGATCGCGGCTATAAGGCCGGCGCCTTCCCCAGCGCCGCCCAGACCGGCGCCCAGGCGACCAAGCCGCTGCGCTCCGAACTGCTCGACAACTACGAGATCGGCGCCAAGACGACGCTGGCGGGCGGGCGGCTGCGCCTCAACGCGGCGGCCTTCATGCTCGATTACACCGACCTGCAGGTCTATGAACTGCTGGGCCTGACCCTGGTCACGTCCAACGCCGAGGCCGAGGTGCGCGGCTTTGAGGTCGAGACGGCGCTGGCGGTGAACCACAACGTCACCATCGGCGGCTCCTATACTCAGCTGGACGCCGAATATACGTCCAACGCCGTGTCGGGCGCCCTGGCCCTTCCGTACAAGGGCAACAAGCTGCCGCGCTCGCCGGAAAGCCAGTTCACCCTCTACGCCGACGGTCAGTGGGACGCATTCGGCGGGACGCTGTCGGCGCGGGCGGACTATCAGTGGACGAATGACTTCTACTTCGACCCGTCGAACGCGCCCGAGGTGCTGGTGCCGTCCTACGGCCTGATCAGCGCCTTCGCCTCCTGGGAAGCGCCGAGCGGACTGAAGGTCTCGGTCTACGGCAAGAACCTCGGCGACGAGGAATATCAGCAGCACATCATCAAGAACGCGAGCATTGGCTTCAGCGTCTTCGGCGCCCCGCGTTCCTTCGGCGTGGCGGTCAGCAAGACCTTCTGACGGTCCTTCCTGTCGTCAAAACTATCGCCCGTCCGGCCTCGCGCCGGCGGGCGATTTTCTTATGGGCTCGCTGTCCCGGTCGTGGCCTCCAGCTCCCAGCGGATGCGACGCGGGTCTAGCGGCTCGCCGCTGTCCAGATCGCAGACCACGGGCGTGATCGCCTCGCCGCTGGCGCGGTCCACCAGGGTCAAAGGGGCCTCGCCGGGTTCGACCAGCCATCTCTGGCTCCAGCCGTGCATGGCCAGAACGATGGGGTAGAGGGCCAGGCCCGCCTCCGTCAGCCGGTATTCGAAGCGCACGGGCGCGGTCTGATAGGGCCGCTTTTCCAGCACGCCTTGCAGCACCAGACGGTTCAGTCTGTCGGCGAGGATATTGGTCGCCACGCCCAGGGCGGCATGGATCTCGTCAAAGCGGCGCAGACGGAAATAGGCCGCCGACAGCACCGCCCAGCTCCAGTAGTCGCCCATGATCTCGGTCGAGCGGTCTATGATCGGACGATCCGTCTCGATCGGCGCCGAGCGTCGTCGGCGCGAGGTCGGGGGCGGGATGATGATGAGGCCGGGACCAGGCTTCCAGTCGACCTTGTCGGGTTTCACCTCGACGCCGTGCGCGCGCGTGAGAACGGCGGGCTTCAGCCGACGCCCCGTCTCGCGGTCGAAAAAGGCGATGGCGTAGCGTTCTTGCAGAGGCGACTGGGCCCAGACCTTCTCCCACTGGCCCTGCACTACGGCGACGCCGAACATGTCGAGGCCCATCTCGGTCAGGCGGTATTCCGTCCGCGTGCCGGTCGCGACCTGCTCCTGGCTCAGCAGGCCGGCCGCGACCAGCTTCTGCAGTCGGTCGGTCAGCACGCTGCGGGGCGTCCCCAGGCGTTCGCGCCATACGCCGAAGCGCCGCACGCCGTAGAAGGCTTCGCGCAGGATCAACTGCGTCCAGGCGTCGCCCGTGATGGCGAAGGCGCGCGCGACGGGATTGCCCATGATCAAGGAGCGAATGTCGGGCTCGGTCAAATCCCTACCTGGCTTGAGTGCGCCTAGTTCTGCGCCGTGTCGGGCAGGCGCCCTTCATCATCACTAGCGATGCGCAGACTAGCCTTGGCAGACCTATCGGCAGACGCGATGGCAGTCAAACGTCCCAGGGACCTCGACGAGTTCCGGCCGCCGCGCAACCGAAGTCAGCCGCCGGTGATCGCCTTGTAGGCCACATAGACGGCGACGATCAGGATCAGCCCCGCGAACAGGCGACGCCCCAGGGCCGCGTTGTCGCCCAGACGCTTGGACAGCGGCAGTCCGGCCATCGTGCCGGCCGCGCCGCCGACCGCCATGGCCGCGACCACGCCCCAGTCGACCAGACCGGACAGGCTGTAGTTCACCGCCGTGCTGGCGCCGAAAGCCGCGACGCTGAGCAGCGAGGTCGCCTGGGCCGCCGCCAGGGTCATGCCCGTGGCCCACATCAGGCCGGGCACGATCAGGAAGCCGCCGCCGATGCCGAAGAAGCCCGCCGCGACGCCGACGCCCGCGCCGGATGCGACGATGCGCGGCGTCATGCCTCGGTTCAGACGCACGCCCGGATCGCCGTCGTTCTTCTTGGGCCGCAGCATGGCCAGGCCGACCGCCGCCATGGCTACGGCGAAGGCCAGCAGCAGCTGATGGCCGTCGATGGCCTTGGCCGCCGAGGACCCGATCCAGGCCGCCGCCGAGCCGACCACGGCGAACAGGATGGCGCAGGGCCATCGTACTCGCCCAGCCCTGGCCTGCCCGGCCAGGGCCGTCAGGGCGTTCAGCGACACGCCGGCGGCCGAGGCGCCGATGGCCATGTGCGGGTCACGCACGCCGACCACATAGAGCAGCAGCGGCACAGCCAGAACCGATCCCCCGCCGCCGAAGACCGTCAGCAGCATGGCGACGATCCCGCCGCTGAGCGCCGCCAGAATCAGATGCAGCGGGTCCATGACCTCAAGCCCTCTTCATGCGCCGGTTCCACGGCATGACCGCCAGCAGACGCGCCATGCCGCAGAAGCCCGTGGCGCCGGCGACGAACAGGCCCGCCCCGACAAAGGCGCTGAGGCCCCAGAAGGCGGGGTGCGCCAGCGTACCCAGGAGGGCGCCGACCAGGATCAGGCCGCCCGCCGCCATCTGCACCTGGCGCATAAGCTCCAGCGGCTGTTTCGTGTCGGTCTTGACCGGCAGGCCCGCCTTCTTCCACGCGTCCAGACCGCCAGCCAGGACGTGGGCCGGGCCGTCGACGCGCGCGGCCAGCCGGTCGCAGTGTCCGGCCGTCCGGTTGCCGCTGCGGCACATGAAGATGACGTCCTTGTTCGGCGTCAGCCCCAGATGGGCGGCCTCGAACGCGGACAGGGGAGCGGCCACGGCGCCGACGATATGTTCGCGCGCATGTTCGTCAGGTTCACGGATGTCCACCAGGACGGCGGTCCGCGCCTTCAGGCGTGCGGCGACTTCGGCAGGGGACAAAGAGACAAGCGGGTTCATGGTCGGTTCCTTGGAAACGAGGGGCTCAGGCGGAGGCCGGAGGACAGAAGATTTCGGCCAGGACGCCGATCACCTGCAGGGCGGCCGGGTCGGCGATGCGATAAAAGACGGCGGTGCCGCTCTTCCTCGCGCTCACCAGTCCGTCCTCGCGCAGGCGGGCCAGATGCTGTGACAGGGCCGATTGCGACAGGCCGACGAGCGGGAGCAGGTCTGCGACCTGCCGTTCTCCGTCGCCGATCTGGCACAGGATCATCAGGCGGTTTTCGTTGGACAGGGATTTCAGCAGTCGGGCGGCGTCACCCGCGCTGGCTTGAAAGCGTTCCAGTCCGATGGCGTTCAGGTCGATCATGGACGGCAATATATGAGCGCTTGTTAAATTAGCAATACCTAATATATTGGGGGGCAACTCAAGAGGCTAATCGCATGACCCCTTCCCCCACGCTCCGTCCCGACGTCGTCGGCTTCTTCGACCCGGCCACGCACACCGTGACCTATCTGGTCTCTGATCCCGCCACGGGCGCTGCAGCCCTCATCGACCCGGTTCTCGACTATGATCCGGCGTCTGCGCGCACCTCGACCGCCTCCATCGACCAGGTGCTGGAGGCCGTGCGCGAACGCGGCCTGACACTGGAACGCGTGCTGGAAACCCACGCCCACGCCGACCACCTGACCGGCGCTGACGTGATCCGCACCCGCACCGGCGCGCCGGTTGGCATCGGCGAAAAGATCACGCGGGTGCAAAAGACCTTCGGCGACCTGTTCGAGGCCGCCGACGTCACGCCCGACGCTGTGGTCTTCGACGAGACCTATGCCGACGGCGCCCGCTTCACTCTTGGCGCGCTTGAAGTCGAGGTGATGCACACGCCCGGCCACACTCCCGCCTGCGTGGCCTACCGGATCGGCGACGCGGCCTTCGTGGGGGATACCCTGTTTATGCCCGACTACGGCACGGCGCGCTGCGACTTTCCCGGCGGCGACGCCCGGACCCTGTACCGCTCGATCCAGAAGATCCTGAGCCTGCCCGACGCCACCCGCGTCTTCGTCGGCCATGACTACCTGCCCGAAGACGGCCGCGCAGACTTCCGCTGGGAAACGACCGTGGGCGAGGAGAAGGCGGCCAACATCCACATCGCCGGGCGGACGGAAGACGACTTCGTCGCCCTGCGCGAGGCGCGCGACGCCACCCTGAAGGCGCCGCAGCTGATCCTGCCGGCCTTGCAGGTCAACATCCGCGCCGGCGCCCTGCCGCCCGCCGAACCGTCTGGAAAGCGGTTTCTGAAGCTGCCGCTGAACGCCTTGTGAGCGGCGCACGGCACGTTCGATCCATCTTCATCGACGCAGCGCTCAGCCAGTCGGGGCTCTACGCAACATCCATGCTCGGTGATCGTTGACCAAGCCAGAAGGAGGCCTTCATGTCTTACTATCATAGCCGGACGACCACCCTGCCGTTCGATGAAGCCGTGGCGCGGGTGCGGGAGGCGCTAAAGGCCGAGCAGTTCGGCGTCATCACCGAGATTGATGTCACCAACACATTCAAACAGAAGCTGGACGTCGATTTTCGCCCCTACATCATCCTGGGGGCCTGCAATCCCAAGGCCGCTCATGAAGCTCTTCTGGCCGAGGACAAGGTCGGCGTCATGCTTCCGTGCAATGTCATTATCCAGGCGTCGCCCTCGGGTTCGGGGTGCGAGATCGCAGCCGTCGATCCGGTCGCCTCCATGTCGGCCATCGACAATCCGGCGTTGAAGGCCAAGGCGGAAGACATCGGGGCCAGCCTTGTTCGAGCGATTGACGCGGCCGTCGCCTGACATCGCATAGCCCTGTGCAACTGATCAGACGGCGACGTCGAAGAGGCGGCCCACCCCGGCGGTGATGGCCATGGCCAGGGCGCCCCAGAAGACGACGCGCACGACAGAGCGTCCCATGGGCGCGCCGCCCGCCCTGGCGCCCAGGGCGCCCAGCACGGCCAGGCCGATCAGGGCCGAACCGGCGACCCAGACGACCAGGCCTGACATCGGCGCAACCGCCGCCACGACCAGGGGCAGGGCGGCGCCGGCCGAAAAGGTGACGGCGGAGGTCAGCGCGGCCTGGATCGGACGCGCCGTGGTGATCTCGGATATGCCGAGCTCGTCCCTCGCGTGCGCCCCCAGGGCGTCATGGCTCATCATCTGCCGCGCCACCTCGGTCGCCAGCTCCGGCGCCACGCCGCGACCCACATAGATGCCGGCCAGTTCGCGCAGCTCGGCCTCGTGGTCGCCCGCCAGTTCGGAGGTTTCACGCGCGAGGTCGGCCTTTTCGGTGTCCGACTGGGAACTGACGGAGACGTACTCCCCCGCCGCCATCGACATGGCTCCCGCCGCCAGTCCGGCGACGCCTGCGATCAGGACGCCTGCGTGGCCGGTCGAGGCCGCCGCCACGCCGACGACCAGGCTGGCGGTCGAGACCAGTCCGTCATTGGCGCCGAGCACGGCGGCGCGCAGCCAGCCGATCCGCTCGACCCGGTGCGATTCCCGATGAGCCATGGTCCTGTTCTCCTGAGCGATGCTCGAGAAGACGCCCGATGCATGGAGGAGGCAAGGGCGGAAGATCGCTTGAGACCCTGGCCGCTGACCGGCGAGCAGCACCCATGTGATTTCCGATTGCGCCCCCTGGGGTGTAGCTTGTAAAAACAACGTTCTTCAACTGGGTGGAGGCAGGCGAGATGGGGCAACCCAGAAGCAGGTCAACGACCGGAGGGCCGCTGTCGCGTCGGCACATGCTCGTCGCCGCAGGGGCGGGGGCGGCCGCCTTCGCCGCGGGTCGGGCCTATGGTCGTCCGCAGTCGGCAGGTCAGCCTCTGCTGTTCACCAATCTTCGTCTCTTCGACGGCGTTACGGCTCGCTTGCACGACGGCCGCAGCGTCCTGGTCGAAGGCGGCCGGATATCTGCGGTGCTCAGAGGCGCCGACCGCCCGACCGAGGGCGTCCAGATCATCGACTGCGGCGGCCGCACCCTGATGCCGGGGCTGATCGACGCCCACTGGCACTCGATGCTGTGCGCCATGTCGATGATGGAGCTGATGACCGCCGATCTGGGTCTGATCACCCTGGCGGCGGCGGCCGAGGCCGAGCGCACGCTGATGCGTGGCTTCACCAGCATCCGGGATCTGGCCGGGCCGGCCTTCAGCCTCAAGCGCGCCATCGACGCCGGTCTGACAGTGGGACCCCGCATCTGGCCGTCCGGCGCCATGATCTCCCAGACGGGCGGCCACGGCGATTTCCGTATGCCCCATGAAGTGCCCACCGCGCCCGGCGCCCCCCTGTCGCGCGGCGAGGTGCTCGGCGCCGGCGCCATCGCCGACGGGACGGAGCAGGTGCTGAAACGCTCACGCGAACAACTGATGCTGGGCGCCAGCCAGCTCAAGCTGGCCGCAGGCGGCGGCGTGGCGTCCGCCTATGATCCGATCGACGTGGCCCAGTACACCGAGGTCGAGTTCCGCGCCGCCGCCGATTCCGCCGAGAACTGGGGGACCTATGTGACGGTCCACGCCTATACGCCGCGCGCCATGCAGACGGCGATCCGCGGCGGCGTACGCTGCATCGACCACGGCCAGATGCTGGACGAGGAGACGGCCCGCATGATCGCCGGCGAAGGTGTGTGGTTCTCCTCCCAGGCCTTTGTGGCCGGCCCCTACGCCAATCAGTACCCGGAGGGCTCGGCCAGTCAGGCCAAGCAGAGCGTGATGTTCGCCGGCACGGACGCGGCGTTCGAGCTGGCCAAGAAGCACCGGCTCAAGACGGCCTGGGGCACCGACATTCTCTTCGATCCCGCCATGACCAAAAACCAGGGCGCGATCCTGGCCCAGATGACGCGCTGGTATTCCAGCGACGAGGTCCTGATCATGGCGACGAGCCGCAACGCCGAGCTCCTGAGCCTGTCGGGCGAACGCAATCCCTATCCGGGCAAGCTCGGGGTCATCGAAGCCGGGGCCTACGCCGATCTCCTGATCGTCGACGGCGATCCCCTGACCGACATCGCCCTGGTTGCGGACCCGGAAGCCAATCTGCGGCTGATCATGAAGGGCGGACGCATCTACAAGAATGCGCTTCAGCCCGGCTGAGGCCGCTCTCAGAAGCGATGGCGGGGCGACGCTCCGGGCAGGGCGCGTCGCGAGAAACTGATCGGCCTGACCGGCCTCTGTCCATGACGCCTGGGCGGGATTGTGCCAGAGTGATCCATCAACCGCTTGGAAGCGCTCCATGAGCCTGTCCCTTGCCTTCCACGGCGCGGCGGAATGCGTCACCGGGTCCTGTGCGCTCGTCGCGTTCGACGGCGGACGTTTCCTGGTGGATTGCGGACTGTTTCAGGGTTCGAAGTCGCTCAAGGCGCTGAACTACGACCCCTTTCCGTTTGACGTTGCGTCGATCGACGCCGTCTTCCTGACCCATGCCCACATCGATCATTCCGGGCTGCTGCCCAAGCTGGTGCGGGCCGGTTATCACGGTCCCATTTATGCGACCCGCGCCACGCGGGACCTGTGCGAGGTCATGCTGGCGGACGCCGCCGAGATCCAGGAAGGCGACGTCGCCCATCTGAACCGGCGTAACCAGAGACGCGGCGTCGATCCCGTGGCGCCCATCTATACGGTGGCGGATGTCGCGCCGACCCTGCGCCTGTTTCAGACCGTGAAGTTCGGCGAGCTGATCGAACCCTTGCCCGGGGTGCAGGCGCGGTGGTGGCCCGCAGGTCATCTCCTGGGCGCGGCCTCCATCGAGGTGGTCGTCATGGACGACGGCAAGCCGGTGCGTCTGCTGTTCTCAGGCGACCTGGGCTCGGGCCATCAGCCCTTGCTGCCGAGCCCGGACGGCCCGGTCGGGGTGGATCATGTCATCCTGGAATCCACTTATGGCGACCGCGTTCGCGAAGACCTGACGCCGGAGGCGAGGCGGCGGATTTTGACGGAGGAGGTGCGGCAGGCCAAGGCGGCCGGCGGGCCCCTGCTGATGCCTGCCTTCGCCGTGGGGCGCGCCCAGGAACTGATCCTCGACCTGCTGGCGGTGATGCGCGACGCGCCGGAGCTGGCGGGGGACATCTTTCTGGATTCACCCCTGGCCATCGAGGCCACCGACGTCTTCCTGCGCCGGGGCTGGAACGTCGAGGCGGACGAGAACCCCTATCTTGAACTCCGCCACGCGCCCCGCCTGCACTATCTGATGCGGCCTCAGGAGAGCGACGGGCTGGAGCGGCTGCGCGACTGGCATGTCATCCTGGCGGGCAGCGGCATGTGCGACGCCGGCCGTATCCGGCGCCATCTGAAGCGGCTGCTCTGGCGTCGCGAGACGACCGTGTTGATCACCGGCTTCCAGGCGGCAGGAACCCTGGGTCGCGTGCTTTTGGAAGGGCGGCGGTTCGTGCGCATCCAGGGCGACGACGTGCGCGTCAATGCGCGCATCCGCCAGATGGACGCCTATTCCGCCCATGCCGACGCCGTCGGCCTGACGGCCTGGCTGAAGGCGCGCGAGCCGGTGGCGGGCAAGGTCTTCCTGATCCACGGCGAGCCTGACGCCCGCCTGGGACTGGCGGCCCGTCTGTCGGCGGCGGGGAGGGATGAGCAGACCATCATCTCGCCCGGCCTGGACCAGGCCTACGCCCTGACCCCGAGGGCGGCGGAACCCTTGGAGGGCGGCGGGCGCTTGACGCCCGGCCTGGCGGGCAGGCCCGACTGGCGCAACGGCCGCGCCGAACTGCTCGGGGACATCAATGAAGCCTTGCAGGGCGCGCCCGACGATGCGGCGCGCGAGGTCCTGATCGCGCGGCTGCGAACAGCCCTGGGCCTGTCGCCCCGTTTGAACGTCGCCGCCGCCCTGGCGCAGGCCTTCACGTCCGAAGGCCAAGGCCGCTCCAAACAAGGAGGTTCGCATGAAACAGGCGCTGATCGTCGCCCACCCGCGCGCTCATAGCTTCACCCTGGCCATGGCCGAGGCCTATGCCACGGCGGCGCGAGAGGAGGGGACCGAGGTGGTCGTGCGCGACCTCTATCGTCTGGGGTTCGACCCGCTGCTGCAGGCCGACGAACTGCCGGACCATGAGGGCTTTCAGCCGCGCGGCGACGTCTTGAGCGAACGCGCCGTCATCGGCGACGCCGACGTTTTCGCCTTCTTCTACCCGCTCTGGTTCAACGCGCCGCCGGCCATGCTCAAGGGCTATGTCGAACGGGTCTTTGGCATGGGGTTCGGTTATTCCTCTTTCGGTCTGGAGGGCAATCAGCCGATGCTTTCCGGGCGGAGACTGGCCAGCTTCACCAGTTCAGGCGCGCCCCAGCACTGGGTCGAGCGCTCGGGCGCATGGGACGCCATGCGAAAGCACTTCGACGACCATCTGGCGGCCGTGACGGGGCTGGAGCTCATCGGTCACTACAATATCGGCGAGGTGGCGCCGGGAATGCGGGAAGACGCGGTCGCGCGTCATGCGGCGGGCGTGGCCGAAACGGCGAGGCGGATAGCCCACGGCGGACGTTGACCTCGGCGCGCCCTCAAGAGCGCCGGTGAGGTCAGCCGCCCCAGAGGAAGGCGGTCGGCACGTCGTAGCGTTCCTGGCCGATCATCACCGTCACGGTGTCCTCGCCGGTCATGGTCGATCGCGCACCGGGGTCTCGCGTCTGGCCCTGGGCGTCGAAGCTGAGGGTGCGGCCCTTGCCGTCTTCCAACATCAGGATGACGTCGGCGCTGCGGTCGGCGCGGCGCACGACGCCGGCCTGACACTGGCCAGAGGAAGGCAGGCCGGGGCCGCGACACCCGATCGACGCCACGGCGTTGAACGTCGTGCCCGGCACGCGGGGGTCTGCCGCCTCCGTCACCTGGGGCGCGCGGCGAGGGACGGAGATCAGGGCGACGCCGTCGACCTTACCGACCGATGTCCCGCCGAGAGCGGCGATGGCCGCCTGATCCGAGGCGGGGCAGCCCACCAGGTCGGCGCTGTCGTCCAGATAGTCGATGGTGGCGGCCGTTTCCCCGATCCGGCGGCACGGGGCGCCCGCAGCCGGATAGCCGTCGCCGACGACGCGCAGCGTGGCGGGCCAGGCGAAGGGCGCCGCCGCCGGGGGCGTCGCCGAGACGGGAGGCGTGGAGCTGGTCTGCTCAGGCTGACTGCAGGCGGCCAGGCTGAGGGCCGCGACCGAGCCGAGCAGCAGGACGGCGGGCTTGGAAAGCGTCATGGCGGGCTCTTTGCTCAGCGCGAGGTGCGGCTGATGACGATGGAGTAGGAACCGGCTTCGCCCCGGCGCGCCGTGGCGCGGACCTGATAGGGCTGGATCATATAGGTTCCGTCCGCCTGGACCTGGATCACGGCGTCTTCGCCATCGACATCGCCCCGGTGGGCGGCGACGCCCTGATCGGCCACGTCGAAGACGTTCATGTAGAGGTTGGTGTTGCCGGGCTTGAACGTGACCTTCAGGGTCTGGCCCGCCGCCACGGGAATGACATAGGCGGGCGCCTCATAGCCGCGAACCTCGCCCGTTACGGTGGTCTCGCCGTCGCCGGACAGGGTCACGGCCTCGACGGTCGTCTCCGGCGTCACGCGCGCCTTGGCGGCGGTCATGTCGACGGCGGGCAGGACGGCGGCCTGGCTCGGCGCGGGCGCGACCGGCGCGGCGGCCGGGGCTTCGGCGGCCGGGGCGGCTGGCTCGGACGGAGAGGGACTGCACGCGGCCAGGCCCAGCGTGGCGACCGCAAGGATGGTGACGTAGTTCATATCGGCGCTCTCTGGTTCAGCAGGCGATGCCTCTGCCGCATCCTCCGTATCGCGGGAGGGGCGGCAAAGGTTCCAGAGCCTTCTCGGACTTTGGAGAAATACCGGCAAGGTCTTCGAGATTTCGCAAATATCGACGCCGTGCGCCCGACCGGCGGTCTGGCGCTAGAAGGGAAAGAAGATCGGGATCGCGATCACGCCGACCAGCCATGTGACCAGGTTGAGCGGGACGCCGACCCTGACGAAGTCCATGTATTTGTACCGGCCGACCTGAAAGACCAGGACATTGGTCTGATAGCCGAAGGGGGTGGCGAAGGCGGCGCTGGCGGCCATCATGACGGCGATCAGAAAGGGGCGGGGCTCCACGCCGAGACTTTCCGCCAGGGCGACGGCCACTGGGGTGATCAGGACGGCGACGGCGGCGTTGGACAGGAACTCAGTCGCGAACAGGGTGACGCCATAGAGGATGGCCAGGGCCGCCAGGGGACCGAAGGGGCGGATGACGTCGATCAGCAGGGCCGTCCCGGACGCGGCCAGTCCCGTCACCTCGATGGACAGCCCCACCACCACCATGCCGGCGATCAGCAGCAGCACTTCAGGGCGCAGGCCGGCGTAGGCCTCCTCGGGGCTGATGACCCTGAGCAGGATCAGCAGGACCGCCCCGGCGAAGGCGGCTGCGGCGATGGGGGCGATGCCCAGGGCGGCGGCCAGGATGACCCCGACGAAGACGACCATGGAAACCAGGGCGCGTTTCAGGTCGAAGGGCCGGTCAACGGCGAACAGCTTCAGGTCGCCCATCGTGCCGTCGCCGGTCTGGGCGTGAGGCGTCGGGCCGTCGAGCGCCGCGTCTTCGGCTCGGGCAAGGAGGCGCCCGCCGAACAGAAAGAGATAGAGACCGCCCGCCGCAGCGATGATCAGGCCGACGGGCGTGATTTCGAAGAGACCGAAGACCGGCTGGCCCGCATTGCGAGCCATGTCGTTGACCAGCAGGTTGGTCGAGGTGCCGATCAGGGTGCAGGCCCCGCCCATGATGGTGATGTAGCTGAGCGGGATCAGGAACCGCTTGGGGGAGAGGTTGAGGGAGACGGCGACGTCCTTCACCACAGGCGCGGCCAGGACCACGATGGGGGTGTTGTTGAGGAAGGCGGACGCTCCGCCGCACAGGAGCATGACCAGCCACAGGCCGGCGGCGCCCAATCGCGCGCACAGGCGCGTAGCCTGGCGGATCAGCAGGCCGAGCAGGCCTGACAGCTCTATGGCGTAGGCGATGACGAAGAGGCAGGCGAGCGCGATGACGGCGGGGCTGGCGAAGGCCGCCTGGACCTCGACGGGGCGGATGACGCCCATGACCAGCAGGGCCGCGGCCGCCGTCAGGGCGGCGACGTCGGAGCGGAGGCGGCCCTGGATGAGGACAGCGATGACAAGGACGAGGACGACCAGCGCCGCGATCTGATTGAAGTCCATCGCCGTTCCGAAGACATCCGGTCGCCCCACCGCGAGGCTTGCCTGTCCCCATTACGGCGATTGTCGTGCTATTCCCATGGGCATGATGCGCAAGATCGTAACTATCCCGGGACCGGGCGGCGTGGTGAGAGGCGTCTGTGCGCTAGCGGCCGC